>JBGTKH010000507.1:0-8142 GCA_041744735.1 Pirellulaceae bacterium
GCGGCGGCTGCGCGGTCTGCTGCTAAATTCCGAAACCGGTACTTTACATTGTCCGAAGCATCGGGTAGAATCCTGACATGGCCAAGCGAACCCCGAAATTCAGTGAACAAATCCGGCTAGCGATCGACGATTGCGGCAGGACGCGCTATCAGATTTGGAAGGAAACCGGCATCGCGCAGAGCACGCTGTCGGAATTCATGGCCGGCGGACGCGGGCTGTCGATGGCGAATCTGGACTTGCTGGCCGAATGCTTGGGGCTGCGAATAGTGTTTGAGAGTGAGCCGGTGACCCCGACCCAGCGCAAACCGGCGAAAGCGAAAGGTAGGTGACACGTGGCGACGATCTACAAGCGGCGAGAAACGCGACCCATCCCCGACGGCGCAGAAATCGTCGATTATCGAGGGAAGCCCCATGCCCGATGGATTGACCGAAAGACCGGACGGGCAACAAGGGCTCTGCTAAACGCGGCCGGCACCAAGATCGTTCAGGAGGCGGAGTTCTACACGATTCAGTATTTCAATGAGAGCGGCAAGCGCAAGAAGGCCAATACGCGGTGCGCGGACAAAGACGCCGCCCAGCAAGTGGCGAACGCTTTGGAAACGGAAGTCGCTTTAAGAAAACGGGGAGTTATCAACACAAAGCAAGAGCGGTTCGCCCACGAAGCCCGGCGGACTTCAATGGAACAAGTAGCCGACTTCCGCGCCTATCTGACCGCAAAGGGCAACACTCAAAACCACATTCACCAGACTTGCCGGCAGATCGAAAGGATCATTGCGGCCTGCCACGCGGAAAACATTGTCGATTTGACGGGCGCGGGCGTTTTGAGCGTGATCGGCGAGTTACGCGACGGCGGAACGAGCTTGCGGACATGCAACGCTCACCTGCGGTCCGTCAAGTCGTTCACACGTTGGCTGTGGAAAGAAAAGCGGACAGCGGACGATGCCCTGGCGGGACTCTCGCAATTCAACGAGGAAACCGACCGGCGACACGTGCGGCGGGAACTGACACCGGAAGAACTCAGCGAATTGATCGCCCACGTCGAAGCCAGCCCGAAGGAAAACTATCGGCTGTGTGGCTCGGTCCGGGCGATGGCATACCGGTTAGCATTAGGAACCGGATTCCGCGTCAAAGAACTGCGAACGCTTACCCCGGTGTCGTTTAACTTGGACGGCGATCCACCCACGGTAACAGTGGCAGCAGCGTACAGCAAACGCCGGCGGCAAGATGTTCAGCCGATCCGTCCCGACTTAGCCGAAACACTACGGCCTTGGCTCGCGGGACGCCCGCGGAACGAACAATTGTTTCGGCTACCCCACAATACTGCCAAGATGTTCCGCCGAGACCTAGAAGCGGCACGGGCGGCTTGGATCGAAGCGGCCCGTTCGGACAGCGAACGGCAACAGCGCGAGCAAAGCGACTTCCTGAAGTATTTGGATGCGGATGGGAGAGTTGTTGATTTCCACTCGCAGCGGCACACCTACATTTCCGGCATCGTGGCTGGCGGGGCATCGGTCAAGACGGCTCAGGAACTGGCTCGACATTCTACCCCAGTCCTTACCATCGGCCGGTATTCGCATGCTCGGCTGCACGACTTAACGGGCGCATTGGAAACCCTGCCCAGCCTGATGCCCAATGAACCGCAACAGCAGACCCAGGCGACGGGAACCGATGGCAGACTGTCCGAAGAACCGCGGGGGCATTTGCGGGGGCAGTTGGGCGGCAAATCGTTGCAAGGCGTGGCGAGCGGTGGCGAGACAGACATCGCCCAAGAAACCGAAGACGCTCGCCACAAGGTGTTGCCAATGAACACACTTGGCGAGCGTCGGCGAGCGTTGGCTAAAGTGGTCAGGGCCGGGGTTGAACCGGCGACACACGGATTTTCAGTCCGTTGCTCTACCAACTGAGCTACCTGACCCAAAGCAGGCGAACTGACTCGCCTCAAGTCACAAATCGTACGTGCTGGTTGTGAGGCTGTCAATTCGGTTGGTTTGACAACCCAGAATCCGGCCGTTACGATCAACTTCAAGCAGGCAGAAGGTCACCTCACGTTCAACGGCCGACTACGCAGCATGTGTCTGAATTCTCGAAGTGTCATCGGATTTTTCTCGCAGGTCACACTGGTGGCCGCGGTGTTGGCGGCGGTCGGCGAGGTTCGTGCGTATACGCCCGAAAGTCCCGAAGTAAAGCAGATGATTCAGAGGGGACTGAAGTACTTGGAAACCTCGGACCAGCCGGCGTTGGGTGCGAAGTGCCTGATAGGACTGGCGTATTTTAAGAATGATTACCCTGCAGATCATCCGCAGATTGTGGCGGCGGTGGAAGCCTGCCGCCAGGCATGCACCGGCAGCGAAGCCCAGGTCGATGACTCGGGCACGATCTACAGTCCGGCCATCGCGGCCATTTATCTGTGCGAGCTCGATCCTCAGAAGTATCGGTCGGAAATTGACAAATTGATGAAGTTGCTGTTGAAGGCGCAGCAGTCCGGTGGTGCGTGGGGTTACAGTAATGAACCGCAACAGGGCGACACGTCGCAGACACAATACGGCGTACTCAGTCTGTGGACGGCCCACCATGCCGGATACAAAGTGCCGCTGCCGGCCATCGAAAACGTTTGCATCTGGTTGATGCGCACGCAGGATGTCAACGGCGGCTTCGCGTACAAGCCTCAGTTAGCGGGTGGGCGAATTCAGCAAGGCGATACGACGCTGTCTTTGACGGCGGCGGGATTAGGCAGCCTGTACGTGACGAGCGATTTGCTCGGCATTACGGCGGCCAAGGAGGCGGAACCGGATACGGGACTGCCGCCGGCGTTAAAAGTTGTTCAGGACGAAGATCCAAAAAGTGCCGGCGGTAAGCGAACCAACCGCGTCGATGCCACCGCATTGCGGCGAGCGCAGGCAGACGGCATGCGCTGGTTGGCTCAGAATTATCGTATCGACCCGCCGGAATGGCGCTCCTATTACATGTATGGATTGGAGCGCTGTCAAAGCTTCCGCGAGCTGGTCGAGGGTTCTACGGAAGAGGAACCGACTTGGTACAACGACGGCGTGCGGTTCCTGCAAAAGACGCAACTTGCCGATGGAAGTTGGTTCGATGGCAGCGTGACCGAGGGTGCCGCGACGGCGTTTTCGATCTTGTTCCTGACGCGCAGCACGCAGAAGGCGATTAAGAAAACGCTCGGGGAAGGAGTTTTGCGCGGCGGGCGCGGGTTGCCGGCGGACGCCAGCACGGCCCGTGTGCAGGGTGGCCAAGTGGTCGGCACGCCTGTCACTCGGTCAGTCGACGATCTGCTCAAACTGCTGGAGGATCCCAACAGCGGCGAGCTGCAGAATCTGGCGACGCTGCCCGATCAATTGGTCATCCGCAACGACGAACCGCTGCGCGAGGACACGGCGGATCGCTTGCGCAGGCTGGTGTCCAACGAATCGTACGAAGCGAGGATTGTGGCCGTGCGGGCGCTGGCTCAAGCGCGGGATTTGAACAACGTGCCGGTGCTGATCTATGCGCTGGGCGATCCGGATGTGCGCGTCGTGAAAGAGGCGCGCGACGCGCTGCGGTTCGTGAGCCGCAAGTTCAAAGGTTTCGGCCCGCCGGATCAATCCACGCCTGAGGAACGCGAAGCAGCAAAGGCGGCGTGGAAACAATGGTATCTGTCGATTCGCCCCGACGCACAATTCCTTGACTGACAGTGGCTGATGTGAGTACGCAACCGCATACAACTTCGACGCACGCTTCAACGCACGGCGGCATGGGCAGCGCGCCGCTGTTTACGACCAAGGTCAGCGTGTACGACCGCGTGGCCAGCATGTTGATCGCGCTGCTGATCCTGATCGGCTTCTTCGTGATGCTCATGTTTCTGGTCTGGCTGACCAAGCGCGTGATGGCGACTCAGCGTGCCGTGCCGGTCAAGTACATCGAAGAACTCGCGGGACGCGGCGATCACGCCATGGGCACAGCGCGGGATCTGGAACCGCCCGGCGTGGAAGAATTGGCGGACGTCGTCGAACCGCAACTGACCGAGACGCTCGAAGCGGTGACCGACGTCGTGTCCACTCAATTGGCCGCGCTCGACGCTCTGGAAGGTCACGCCGACGCCGTCGGCACCGGCGGCGGCCAAGGTGACAGCCGCCGCGCGGGCCCTCTGGGTGAAGGCGCCGAAGACATCGTGCCGCGCTGGGAACGCTGGGAGATTCAGTTCTCGGCCACCAATCAAAAGTCTTACGCGGAACAACTCGACTTTTTCAAGATCGAATTGGGAGCGATCGGCGGCGGCAACCCGAACGTGGATTATGTTGCGAAGCTGTCGCAGGCCCAGCCCGTGAAACGATCGGCGCCGAGTGCCCAAGAACAGCGCCTGTACATGACTTGGACCAGCGGGGTCTTGCAAGACGCGGATCGACAAGTGCTGGCCAAATCCGGCGTCGAGACGCGCGGCCGAGTGATCATGCAGTTCTACCCACAGGAGGTTGAGGATCTCTTAGCGGGACTCGAAAACGAGCGGGCGGGCCGGCGGACGCTCCAGGAGATCCTCAGAACGTTGTTCGGCGTTCGCGGCGGCGGCGGCGGTTACGAATTCTACGTGATCGACCAGCAGTACCGTTCGGTGGCTCCGTAGGATTGCCGCCGGCGACTCGTGTTACAATGTGTGGGTGATAGACTTTTCCCTTTCTCATGATTTTTCAACGAGTGACTAGGTATGGGTATCAGCGGTTTAGTAGACATCGTCGGTATCGTGATTTACGCAGCGTTGGCACTGGTCGCGTTGTGGGGCGCTTTCTGTTTGGTGATGGTCTGGATGCGAATTTCACAGAAACGATTTCGCAGCGAGAACGCTCAGACGGAATTCCTCGACGCGCTCGATGCGCCGCTGTCCAAGGGGGACTTCGACTCGGCCGTCATGCTCTGCGATGGGGACAGCCGTGCCTTGCCGCAGCTTGCACAATTGGCGATCGTCAATCGCAAGTTCGGCTACGCCAAGACACGTCAGCTTTTGCTCGACCGGTTTCAGCGCGACGTGCTGTCGGACTTCGAGCATCGCCTGAGCTGGGTCAACACGGTCATTAAGAGCGCCCCGATGCTCGGCCTGTTCGGCACGGTGGTCGGGATGATGGGTGCGTTCGGCAAACTGGCGGCCGCCGAAAAGGTTGAGGCCGTGGCGTTGGCCGAAGACATCAGCTTTGCGCTAATCACGACGGCGTGCGGTTTGGCGATTGCAATTCCGTTGCTGATCTCGATGAACAGCGTGAACGTGCGCATCCGCAAGTTCGAAGATCTGGCCGGCGCGGGATTGACGCATTTCCTGGAGAGTTTCCATAACGCGATCAGCAGGTACTCAAAGTAATTTCAGGAGCCGCACGCATGACGCACGAACCACCTTCCGGCGAAGTGCCGATCTACGACGAAGACGTCGTCCGCCCACGGCGCCGCAAGGTCGAGGAGGCGGAGATGGACATCACGCCAATGATCGACATCACATTCCTGCTGCTGATCTTTTTCCTGGTGGCATCGAAGATGGACGCCGATGTGGGCGTGGATTTGCCAACGGCCCGTTATGGCACGGCGGTGTCGGCCCGCAATTCGGTGATCCTGACCGTGGCGCCGGGCGACGGCAGTGCCGCAAAGTTTTACAAAGGAGACGGCATTTCAGCGGAGAATTTGATTTCCGCCGCCGATTTAGCAGACTTGGAGGATCAGATCACGCAGTACGTGGAAAGCCAATTGCACGGCACGCCGCCGAAGGACACGGTGCTGATCAAAGGCGCCGCCGACGTGCGACAGCGCGAGATCGCTCGCGTCGAGCGAGCGGTCGGCCGCGTTGTAACCGACCAGCCGCTGTATGTTGCTGTGTTGGAGGAATGATATTTTTTTGTGAAGCGGAGGATTTACAAAATCATGGAGGGCAAAATCATAAAGGCTTGAGTCATGTCTTCTCATCATTTTGCCCTCCATGATTTTGCGATCCGTTTTGGCATTTGACATAATCGAACATCAATCGTAGTGAACGAACCGCAGCTAACAACCGTTGACGATGGCTTGGTCGAATTGGTCCCCGCCGCTGAGGATGAATTCGCGCCGGCACCGGTCAATCTGCGCGAGGGGCGGGGTGCGGTCGAGGCGGAATTGGACATGACGCCGATGGTCGACGTGACGTTTCTGCTGCTGATCTTCTTTATGGTCACCGCTGCCTTCAGCATGCAAAAGTCGCTGGAAGTTCCGGCGCCGCAAGAGGAGGAAGCCAGCACGCAGGTCAAAACGCTCGATGATTTCGAAAACGATCCTGACTTCGTCGTCGTTCGCGTCGATGCGTACAACACGTTCCACGTGCTGGCCGCCGACTGGGATGACGAGCGCGAAGCGCCCAGCGAACAAGAGTTGCTGATTCAACTGCGATCGGCGCGGCAAGCCAGCCGCACCGGTGTGATTCCGACACATTTGCTGGTCGTTGCCAACGCCGAAGCCCTGCACAAAACCGTGGTCCAAGCGCTCGACGCCGGATCAGCCGTGGGAATGGAAGACGTACAGTTGGTAACGGTCGAAGAAGATGAAGAATGAGCCCATGCCTCTCTCTGCCGAGCAATACCTGAACCGCCTGGAACAGCAAGGCTTATTGGAAGCGTCTGTCATTGCGCGCCTGCGCAAGCAAGTGGCCGATTCGAAGAAGCAGGTGTCGCCGGAGACGATCGCCAAGTTGCTGGTCGACAAGGGCCACTTGACGTCATTCCAGGCGAAGAAATTGCTTGATGATGAACCGGCCGGCGCGAAGCCGCCAGTCGCTGCCGCCCCGAAAGCAGCCAAGGACGACGAACCGCTGGACTTGCCCGCGCTGGACGACGAAGAACTCGGCTTTGCGACCAGCGACGAAGATCAGGACTTGGGACTGGCAGACGTTGACGACGAGCCGGTCAAGAAGGACGAACCTGCCAAGAAGGACGAACCTGCCAAGAAGTCCAAAGCTGCCAAGACCTCCGACAAGGGAGCACCGAAGGCGAAAGCGTCCGTTGCGGAAGAACTGGACGAAGACATTGTCGAGCTCGAAGAGGTTTCGGACCAAGCGCCGTTGAAGGAGTTGGGCGGACTTACGCCGGTAACCGAACTGCAGGTGATGGACGCCCCGACAACAGAATTGACGCCGCTGGACGACGTCATGTCCGGCGACCCGCTGATGGATGGATCGCTGACCGAAGTGGGCGGCCCGATGCACCCAGCGGGGCTCGCGCAATATCCCGCGAGTCGCCAGCCGGGTGGATTCGTCAAAAAGTTGGGCGGCGCTCGCTGGGATTCGCCGCTGATGTTGCTCGGCGGCGGCGGGCTGCTTCTGCTGCTGCTGGCATTTTTCGGTCTGTGGTTTGTGCTCAGCCGCGGCTCGGCCGAAGACATGTACAAGTTGGCCGAGGACGCTTACCGCGAACAATCGTATTCGCAAGCCATCGAGCGTTACGACAAGTTTCTCGCTAAATACCCCGACGATGAAAACGCCAGCCTGGCTCGCGTGCGGCGTGGCACGGCGCGCTTGCGATTGCTGGTGGACGGCAAAGATTGGCAACGGGCGCTGGACGGGTTTCACGAAGTGCTGCCGGACATCGAGCCCGAAGAAAAATTCTCCGAAGCCCGCCCCGAATTGGCCAGCCTGCTGCCGACGGTCGCCGAAGGATTTTCGCAGCAGGCGCGAGACGCCGACGCCACGGATCAGGCCAAGTCGCTGGTGGCCTTGGCCGAACAATCGATGGAGTTTGTGAACAATCCTTCGTACATCCCGAGCACGCTGCGAAAATCGCAGGAGGCACGCATCGAAGGCATCCTGGAAAACATCGCGCTGGCACACCGCGCGATCAACCAAGAGGCGGACTTGGGAGTCGCGCTCGAAGAAATCAAGCTGGCAACCGAGCAGGACCGCACCGCTGAAGCGTATACGATTCGCAATGCACTGCTGAAACAATATCCCGCACTGGAGACCAACGAAACTCTGATCGCCGCCGTGTTGGCCGTCACAGAAAGGGAACGGCAGTTGGTAAAAGTGGTCGAGCAAGCAGTCAGTCCGCAAACGGCCGACGCCCCGCCGCTGGCCGAATTTCGCGTCGTATTGGCGGGGCGTGCGGGTTCCGCCGTTGCCGGTGTCGAGGGCCGCGTAGTGCTCGCGCTGTC
>JBGTKH010000508.1:0-23228 GCA_041744735.1 Pirellulaceae bacterium
CGGCCAGCCACTGCGTCACCCGGTTGAGTCCACTATCGCGCTTGAGCACCGGCCAATTCCTAAAAGCGAATGTTGTCTCGGCGATTGTAACCCTCACGCCGCGTGCGGGCAATCAAGACTTGAAGTCGACAAGCCGGAGAATCGTTCCATTAGCCTCGCGGCGACGTTTCGCGATTGTCCAACCGCAAATCGCGTGATACCATATATGGTGCACTTGGGAGGGACATGGACCGGCAAATGTTGAAGTACGTATTGCTCATTCCGCTCACCTACAACGATGGCACAAGCGTTCCGCAGTCGGTTCGAGACCGCTTGCTGGACGAGGTTTACTTGTTGGCTTCCGGCTATACGATCGCCGGCACGGTGAGCGGTGCGTACCAGATGACGGATGGCGGCAAGAAAATCGACGAACTGCTTGAGGTTTGGATTTGTCTGTCCGAAGACGCTGTGCCCGAATTGAAAACGCTTGTTCGACGATTCGCTCGCGAACTTGGCCAAGAGTCCATGTACCTGGAACGGACGGGAAGTAACATCGAACTCGTAACACCCGAACCGGACGACGACAAGTCGGAGGGCGATGCTAATGAAAAAGAGTGAGATTCTAAAACGTGCTCGTGGACTCGCGCGGTCGGCGAAGACCTGGGCGGAGTTTTCCAACGCGTTATTTAATCCTGACGACGGGCTCATTACGCAGGCGTATCCCGACCGCGCGGATCGCGAGGCGTTCATCAAGTCCGACACTTATCGCCGGATTCGCGAACTGTTGAACGCAACCATTGAGCGAACGGGATTAGTTGAAGGAGCGACTCCGCAGAAAAGCGGACGGTTCATGGTGCGTGTCCCTCGCTCGTTGCATGCAGCGTTAGAGCAAGAGGCAGCGCAGGAGGGAGTAAGCCTGAATCAACTCGTGACCTACAAACTGGCCGCACAGATCCAGCAGGCAGTGGATTCTTGAACGGGCTTACTTCAATCCGCTGAGGAACTCGACTAAATCACGCACCTCCGACTTCAAGAGGTGTTTGAGCAGGTCTTCGGGCATGGAAGATTTGCCGGCTTTGCGTTCTTCGATGGTGGATTTGTCGATCGTGTTCAGTTTGCCTTCGGCGGTGATCAGTCGAATGATCTGGTCGTCTTCGTGGCGCACGATGCCGGCATGAATTTGGCCGTCGTCGGTGGCCAGCATTACGGTTTCAAAGTTCTTGGCGATCGTGCGGTTGGGGTCGACGATCGCTTCCAGCAGGTACTCGCGTTTCTTGTCGGTGGCGATCTTCGACAGGTCGGGGCCGACTTCTCCGCCGCGGTCGGCGATCTTGTGGCAGCGGACGCAGGAGACCTCGGTCTTCTCGAAGAAAATCTTGCGGCCGCGTTCGGCGTCGCCACCTACCAGCGACTCACGGAACTGAACCAGCGGATCGGCGGATGGGCGAGCGGCTTCGTACGCGGCCAGCTTCGACTTGATTTCCGCCGATGCGCGGCGGGCGGCGGCTTCGAGCACGTCGAGTTGCGTATCGGCGGGAATCTCGTCGGCGATCAGCTTGTCGAGCGCCCGCGAGAGGATCGCGTTCGTGCCGGGCTGAGTCATCGTGGCCAGCGTGGCGAGCGCCTCTTGTCGTTCGACTAACTCGCCTTTGTAGATGGCCGCTTCGAGAGGTTCCAGAGCATCAGCCGGTCGCAGTTTGGACAGCACTTGTCGAGCCACCGCGCGGACGGCCGATTGATCGTCGGTCAGCGACGCTTGCAAGGCGTCGTTCAACTTCTCATCCTTCAGCGTGGCCAGCGCGGACAACGCGTCGGCTCGCGCTGTACCGGGCTGCGATTTGTCGGCCAGCAACCCGTGCAGCGCCGGTCCGACCTCTTTGATTCCCAAGTCGGCGGCGACCTTCCCGCCGAGCGCTCGCACGCGCGTGGGGCCGGTAAAAATGCCGGGCAGTGCGGGACGCACGGCGGTAACGGCGATTTCCTTGTCGCGCGGCTCCAGCGGCCGCCACATGTTCAGTACGCGGTCGCGACTGGCAGGCGTGGACCACGAACCCAACATCTGCAGCGCCTCGAGGCGCATGTTCTCCGGCGCGTCCGATCGCGCGGCAAATGCCGCTACGGCATCTGCGTTCTTCTGTTCGCCCAGGCGATAGTTGGCATTCAAAACGCGCCGCAACAAAGCGTCATCCTGAAGCGAGCGCGAAACAATCGCGGCTAACTGCGGCATGGCGTCTTGAATCGGTACGTCGTGAATCGCACGGGCCGCTTCGATGACCAAGGGCGGATCGATATCGCCCAAAAAAACCGCAACGTGCGGGCTATGCAGTTTTCGCAGCGCCAACAGAATTCCCATGCGCGCGGACGGCGAAGGGTGCCGTGCGGCGGCAACCAGCGCCTCCACGTTGTTCGTTCCCGCCAAGCCCATCACGCCGCCGTGCCGCAGGATCGGATCTTGGTCCTCGTTGGCCACGAGCATTTCCAACAGTGGGCCGACGGCCTCAACGCTGCCGAGCTTTCCTAAACTCTGCGCCGCGAAGTAACGGACACGAGCATTGTCATCTTTGAGCCGCGCGATCAATTTGTCTTGCGCCGCAGCCATCCGCGAGTCGCCCAGAACCTGGGCCGCTTGAGCCCGCACCTCCGCATCGCGGTCGTCCAATAGTTTGAGCACCGCGTCGAGCACGCTCAACGAATTGTCGTTGCCACGCGCGACTTGCCCCAATCCCCAGATCGCGTGCAGACGAGCCAGCCGGCTCTTGGCGGCTTGCGCCGCTTCTGTCAATGTTGCCGAGTCACCGCGAGCGGCCAACGCGAACTGTGCTTCCTGCCGCACTCGACGGTCCGCGTGCGACAGCAGTTTCGCAAGCTCGTCGGGCGATCGATCGGCCAGACCGCCGGACAGCAACTGCTTAACTTCGAGAACAAGAGGATCGCTGGTCTTCTCCGGATCGAAGAATTTGTAGATTCGTCCCTTCCCATCGCCGGTCCAGCCGTTGACCCAGTCGCTGGCATAGATCGCGCCGTCGGTTCCGAAATCCACGTCGGTTGCCAAAATGTTCCAAATCGTCTGCTCTTCATCGGCCAATTCAAAGAAGGCCCCCTTTGGTTTCGCGCGGAAAGTGCGGATGCCGCTGTTCGCCGCGCCGCCGCGGAAATCGCAGAGGAAAAAGCGATTCTTGTAATGGAATGGCAAGCCCGTGCCGGGATAATACGCCAGACCCGACGGGCCGTCGGAGATGTTGGCGATCGGCGGCACGATAAACGCCGGTTGGCCTGCGTGATAAGGGTGCCAGATGTTCTCGCGGTTGAACGGCCCGCGGTCTGCAAGATATTGAAATGCCATCCGCCAGCCGCTCTCGCCTCCTTCGGCCAAGTACACCAGCCGAGCCTTGTCGCCGCTGTCGCTATTGTTGTCGACGGTGAATAGATTTCCATAGTCGTCGAACGCCAACTCCTGCGGGTTTCGCAGGCCGGTGTAGATTACTTCTAGATCGGAGCCGTCGAGATTGCAGCGCAAGACGCCGCCCGATTCTGGATTCACGAAGTGGCCGCTGTCGGTCTTCACGTTGTAGCCGCGGTCGCCGATACTGAAGTACAACTTGCCGTCGGGACCGATGCGCAGCCCGTGCATGTCGTGGCCGCGAAATGCAAATCGCACACCGTAGCCATGGTGCAGCGACTTTCGTTCGTCGGACTGCCCGTCGCCGTCGGTATCGCGAAGCAACCATAAATCCGGAATGCAGGTGTAATAGACGTTGTCGCCTTGCACCAACACGCCGGCCCCGGTGCCATCGACGATGTTGTTGAAGCGATCGGCGAAGACGGTCGCCTTGTCGGCCTTGCCGTCGCCGTCGGTATCTTCAAGCAGTCGTATGCGATCTTCGTACTTGGTGTAATCAACGGCCGTCTCTTGGAGGTGCTTTCGAATGTACGCCAGCCGATCCTCAACGGTCTGAGCAGCCAAATCGTCATCCAGCCAATCCGCATGTCCGCGGTTATCCTCAACGCCTTTGCTCTGACGAAACGTCTCGCAAACGAAGACGCGGCCGCGCGCGTCGACGTAGAACGCCACAGGATTAGCCAGCAGCGGTTCGGCCGCGAACAACTCAGTCCGCAAGTCCGCCGGCACGCGAAAGCCCTTGATCGCCTGTTGGCCTTCGTTGGACGCCGGAAAAATCTGCGGCGGCAACGGCTCCGGCGTCGCGGGTGTTTCGGCCTGCACAAGGCCGGTAATGAGCAGCGTTGAAATGACAAAGGCGGAAACGAACGTGGAGAGTTTCATGGTCAGTGTCTGTCGAAGGGCGAGCAAATGCCATCGCGATCGATACGTCTAATGTCTGTCATCTCAGCCGATGTGTACGATCGCGTCGCGGGAAAAAATGGAGGGATTAACGGATAGCTTATTTCGTCCAGGCAGGATTAGCAATGGAACTGGTTACATCCGAACAAGCATGCGAGAATTTATGGCGACACTCGAGAAACTTCCGTTCTACGCCAAAGTCGGCACGCAGGAGTTGTTAATCATCGAACGGCAACCTTGGGCCATCCGCTTGTTTCGTCTGCAAGACAATCAGATGGTGGAGGCGGGACAGTCGACTCCCAATGTGCGAAAAAGACTTGCGAGCGACGTCCTTCCGCTTAGCTGGCGGCTTACTGGCACGCCTCAATCGCCGCAGATCGAGATCACACATCACGACGGCGTACAGCGCTGGGTGCTAACACCGGACGGTCTGTGAGTCATCCGTTTCCGGCGTGTATGTCCGCGCAAGCACTCGGGGCACACTTGCGCACTTTCATCACGGCGTGGAAGCTGGATAGATATACGCCCGCGTTTTCCGCATTACGGTTTCGGAATCGAGGTGGCTGTAGAACGAGTGCTCGCTGCCGAGGTAGCGGCAGCCGTCCCATTCTTCAATTCGCTCGGCCGCTTCGCCCAACGCATAGCGGTTGTTTAATCCTAAGTACCCCATGCCCATAGGCCGGCCAGATCGGGTGACCCAGTTATAATGCTGCAGCGCCCGATCGCACGAGTTGTGCACGATCAGCATGCGGTCGAAGCTCTCGATGGCTCGGCCGTGATGCTGGCCCGGTTCCAGCCAGTAGTCATGCATGCCGGGCGTCCAGAGCACGGCCGTCGGCGGCCGGCGTTTCGGGTTGAGTTCGGTCGGCAGCGTGCAGCCGACCAGACTGCCGCCGCTGAGCATGTGCAGTGCCCCCGTAATCGAACGCGCGCCAAAGCTGAATCCCAACAAGTCGGTCCGCGTGTTCGGGTCGAGCCGCGACATAACCCACGCTAAATAGTATCCGTCGATATCGCTGCGCACGGCCATGTCGCGCAAATCGCGGATCGGCCGGCCGGCTTTGCTCGCCGGCCATGACCAGGTGACGAACGTCATCGCCTCGTCCTGCGGCGCACCACAAGTGATGCGCTGGTGCGTGAGGAAACCGCGGAGATTCGCTTCCGCCCAATCGACGCGGGCACCGTGCAGGTGTATGAACACGCGCGTCTGCGGGTTCTGGGCCGCGAAGAAGCCGTCGATGTTCGTCTGCTGCCAGCCGACGTTCCAATCGTACCGCCAGACGCCAAAGTTGGGCGTCTCCCACTCGTTGCCGGGACAGCCCAGATGCCGCGTGCTGATCAGCCACATCTGATCCTGCGGCCGTGGCAGACATGTTTCGCTGGCGTGATCGCACGGCTGTGAGGCCGCGACTTCATTGGCCAGCGCCATTGCCGAGCCAGCCACAACTTGCCCGAGGGCCAAGAGCAAGCCGAGCCCAGCCCCGATTACGCGGTGCCGCGTCATGCGGCGGCAGCCAATCCTCGTTACAACATCCATCGATCCACATCCAATGTTGCAAGTTCCAAAGATGTTCGCCGCGACAACCCCGCCGGACAGTGTGAAAATATAGCACATACACAACCTGTAGCTTGGGTCCATTGACCCGAGCGGTAACGACGGCTGAACCGGGCGAATACCTTGGCCATTCGCACGGGCAAATGGACCCGAGCTACGAAAACCGCCGTCGCTGGCGATTCGGGCAGATGTCGTGGTCCGCATCGGCCGCACATCCTCGACTTTCCTAAACGCCGGCATTTCCGATACAATTCGCCCGTCGCTATGGCACACGCAGCACCGGCAGTAGCGGCGGCGGAGCAACTTTTGGTTTTGTCCCGCTGCCTGGAAACGCACGCGGGCTTCGCTGAAGCGATCGCGGCCTTGCACGACCGCCGCGAGGTGACTTTCGACGGAGTCTGGGGGTCGGCCTGCGCGCTGTTGGCGGCGACGCTCTCGCAACATGCTTCCGGCCCGCTGGTTGTGGTTTGCCCACATGGTGACGCAGCCGACGACTTGTGCGACGACCTGCAACTGTTTACCTCAGAGCGCCCCGACAGATTTCCGGCCTGGGAATCCGATCCGGGCGAGCGGATCATTCACGATGAAATCTACGGCGACCGCCTGAGATTACTGAAGAGGCTGCTGAAAGCGGAATCGGGAATCGGCGGAGCGCTGCCGTCGTTAATCGTCACGAGCATTCAAAGTCTGTTGCAGCCGGTGCTCAGCCGCGAGGCCGTCGCCAGCCACACGCGTCACTTCCGCAACGGCGATAGAATCGACGTCGAGCCACTTTTGAAGTGGCTAGTCAGTAGCGGTTTCCATCACACTACGGCCGTCGAGCTGCCCGGCGAGTTCTCCAGCCGCGGTGGAATCATCGACATCTTCGCCCCCGACTGGCTGCAGCCGGTGCGCATCGAACTGTTCGACGACGAAGTGGAATCGATCCGCTCGTTCGACATCGCCACACAGCGCAGCCTGCAGTCGCTCAATGCCGTCGAGATCACGGTGCTCGTCCCCAGCAGTGAAAACCGCGAGCACTTCACCAGCTTTCTGCCGGCCGACAGTTGGATACTGCTGGTCGAGCCCGAGCAGATCGACGACCAGGGAAAGCAATATCTGCGGCGAGTTGAACGGCCGCAGCAATTTCACAGTGTCACGGCGGTGATGCAACAGGCCAACCGTTTCTCGCTTGCGGCGGCGGCGGGACTCGCGGCGGGCGGAGCTGTGCACACTTGTCACTTGCAAATCGAATCGGTCGAACGATTCAGCGGTGATTTCGCACGCGTGCGCGGCGAACTGGAACAGGTGGGCGACGGACACGACGTGTTCGTCGTCTCGCAAACGGAAGCGGAGGTCGAACGGCTGCAGGAAATCCTCGGCACCACGCGGTTGGCCGCCAGTGGGCGACTGCACTTCACCGTCGGCATGTTACGGCAAGGCTTTCGGCTGGTCGGCGACCGCATCGTGCTGATCAGCGGCAGCGAGCTGTTTCATCGTGGCGAATTGCGCCGCCCGCCGCGCCGCCGCTTGGGCAAAGCAATCGACAGCTTTCTCGAATTGCGGCAAGGCGATTTGGTCGTGCACCTGTCGCACGGTATCGGCCGTTATCGCGGGCTGAAGGTGCTGGACAAAGACGGGCAAGTCGAAGAACACTTGGAGATCGAATTTCACGGCGGCACGAAAATCTACGTGCCGGCGGCGAAGATCGAATTGATCCAGAAATACGTCGGCGGCGCGAAAACGCGGCCGACGCTAGCCAAAATCGGCGGCAAATCGTGGCTGCGACAGAAGCAAGCGGCCGAAGCGGCGGTTACCGATCTGGCGTCGGAAATGCTGGAGATTCAAGCCTCGCGCGCCTCGCGGCCCGGCATCGCGTTTGGCGCCGACACCGATTGGCAACGCGAATTCGATGCCTCGTTCCCGTACCACGAAACGCCGGATCAACTATCCGCTTTGCAAGCGATCAAAGGCGACATGCACCGGCCGCGTCCAATGGACCGGCTGCTGTGCGGCGACGTTGGCTTCGGCAAAACCGAAGTCGCGATGCGGGCCGTGTTCAAAGCAGTGGACAACGGCTATCAGGTTGCGGTGCTTGTGCCGACCACGATTCTGGCCGAGCAACATTACAACACGTTCCGCGAGCGGATGGGCGAGTTCCCGTTCGACATCGCGCGGCTCAGCCGCTTCTGCACGGGCACAGAGCAGCGCGAGATTATCGAAGGGCTGGCCGCCGGCCGCATCGACATCGTCATCGGCACGCATCGGCTGGCCAGCAGCGACGTCAAGTTCGCGAATCTTGGCCTGGTGATCATCGACGAGGAGCAGCGGTTCGGCGTCGAGGTGAAAGAGCGTCTGAAAACCTTGCGCACGACGGTCGACGTACTGACCATGAGCGCGACGCCGATCCCGCGCACGCTGCACATGTCATTGGTGGGTGTGCGCGACATCGCGAATCTCGAAACGGCGCCGGAAGATCGGCTCGCGGTCGAAACTCGTGTGACGCGCTTCGACAACGAACTGATTCGTCACGCGATTTTGCGCGAACTGAATCGCAGCGGACAAATCTTCTTCGTACACAATCGCGTCGAGGACATCGAAATCGTGGCTCGCAAGCTGCGAGATATTGTCCCCGAAGTACGGCTGCGAATCGGCCACGGTCAGATGCCCGAAGGCGAACTCGAACAAGTCATGGTCGACTTCGTCGCGCATCGCTTCGATCTGCTGCTGGCCACGACGATCGTCGAGAGCGGGCTGGACATCCCCAACGCCAACACGATCTTTATCGATGAGGCGGACCGCTACGGGCTGGCCGATCTGCATCAGCTTCGCGGGCGCGTCGGCCGCTACAAACATCGCGCGTACTGCTATCTGCTGATCGATCCCTTCAAACACATCACGCCCAACGCGGCCAAACGCTTGCGAGCCATCGAAGAATTCAGCGACATGGGCGCCGGCTTCGCGATCGCCATGCGGGATTTGGAAATCCGCGGTGCCGGGAATTTGCTGGGCACACAGCAAAGCGGACACATCGCGACGGTGGGCTATGAGCTGTATTGCCAATTGCTGGAAACCGCCGTCCGCAAATTGAAGAAGATGGCTCCGCGGCTGTCGATCGACGTCGACATCGACCTGCCGGGCGAAGCCTATCTCCCGCCGGCTTACGTCAGCGACATGCGGTTGAAGATCGATTTGTACCGCCGGCTATCGCGCATTGCGAGCTTCGACGAGCTGGAAGAATTCCGCGCCGAACTGCTCGACCGCTTCGGCCCGCCGCCCGATCCGGTGCGTCGCATGCTGGCGCTGGCGGAGCTAAAAATCGACGCCGCCGTGTGGCAAATCGCCGCCATACATCGCGAAGAAAACTATCTGGTCTTCACGTACACGCATCGCCCGCGGATCGAACAGCTTGCGAAAATGTCCCGCGGCAAGCTGCGGGTGGTCGACGAGCGAAGTGCGTATCTGACTTTGCCCAAGGAGGTTACGGATTCCGACGCGATCATCAACACCGCAAAATCGGTGTTGCGGCCCCAGTAACCACGTGGCTATAATCCGCCGCCGCGGATCAAGTCCCATCTGCCCGCGGCGACTCATCTTTCCGCGTCCGCAAGCCGAAGCTCGACCGATCGAAGTAGAAGCTCCATGTAGAAGGTGCGCCACTTGGCCCGCTCGCCGCTCTTTCTGTTAGTCCTGTCGACGGTGCTGTTAGCAGCCGCGCTAATTGTGCGCCCGTCGGCCGGCCAACAGCCCGCCGCCAGCTACCCGCCCGCCGATCCGTACCGCCAACCGCCGAGCTATCCGGCCACCTTTCCCAATCCGGGACAGCCTCAGTACCCCGATTCCTATCCGGCAACTTATCCGCCAGCCGACGCGCCGCGTTACCCAATGTCACCGCAACCCGCGGGACGTTTTCCTCCTCCGCCACCTCCTGCGTCTCCGCCGGCCAATACGTACGTTCCGCCCAACGTTGAGCCACGCGGTGACGTTCAGCGCTTTCCGTCAAGCGAACGAGCGCCGCAGTATTCTCCGGCGCCGTCGCAGTATACTCCAGCGTCGCAACCGTTCACGCCGCCAACGACGCAAACGTTCGCTCCCGACCCGACCAACGTTGCGCCACCAGCCAATCGCAATCTGCCGCCGCCAGTATCGAATCCAGACGCCTCATCGCCTCCAGTAAATCCGGCGACGCTGTATGAAGCCGCGCAGATCATCGCGCGCGTTGGCGATCAGGTGATTCTGGCCGGCGACTTGCTTGGGCAGATCAACCAAATGCTCTCGCAGTATGTGGGCAAAGTTCCGGAAGACGAATTGAACCAGCAGCGGCAAATCTTGATGAAGCAACTGCTGCCCATCGTGATTGACACGAAGCTGCTGTATTTGGACTTCCTGCGCGAGATTCCGCGCGAGCGAATTCCGGACATCCAACAGCGGCTGGACGAACAATTCGACACGGCGCGGCTGGGCGACTTGCTGGAGAAAGCCAAGGTTACTTCGGCCGCCGAACTCGACGCGGTGCTGCGATCGTACGGTTCGTCATTGGCGAAATCAAAGCGGGCCTTCGCCGAACAGGTGTTGGCTCAACAGATGCTCCGCCGCAACGTGAACTACGAACCGGTCATCTCGCACGACGAAATGCTGGCCTATTACCGCGATCACGCCGACGAATACGCGGTGCCGACGAAGGTTCGTTGGGAACAGCTCGAAGTGAGCTTCGACAAGTTTCCCGGCAAAGGCGAAGCCTGGCGGGCACTGGCCGTGATGGGGAACGAAGTGCTGCGCGGCGCCCCGCTGCCCGCCGTGGCTCGCCGCAGCTCGCAAGGTTTCAAAGCCTCCGACGGCGGCCAACACGACTGGATCACCCAAGGCAGCCTGACGTCGAAAGTGCTGGACGAAGCGTTGTTCACGTTACCGGTAGGACAATTGAGCGCAATCCTGGAAGATCAACACGGCTTCCACATCGTGCGCATCATCGAGCGGCAAGACGCAGGTAAAGTCGACTTCACGGAAGCTCAAGTCGAGATCAAGCAAAAGCTGATCGAGCAAAAGGTCGAACAAGATCGCAAGAAATACATCGACCGCCTCCGCGAGCGCACCCCCGTGTGGACCATCTTCGACGGCTGGACCTCCGGCACCGGCACCGACCAGCAGTAATGCGAGCCGCTGCGCACGTTCGTTTTGCCACAGTTGCCGGCACGTCGAGAATTCCTTAGACGAGTTGGCCAAGCAATATCAAGGGAAGGCGGGCGTCATGGCACTGGACGCCAGCGCCGGCGAGACCGCGGAAGCCGTGGCGGAGTTTGCCAAGCAGCACAAACTGACACTGCCCATTGCCCTCGACGCCCGCGGTGCCACCGCGGACATTTTCGGCGCGCGAGTCACAACGACCTGCTCGATGGAAGCGTTTCTCGAACGGATGATACGTCAATGCGGCCTGTGGCAAGGTCCGCTCCACACGCTTACTCAGTCCCCTCGCCCCGCCGCGCCGCTTTCGGCGAGCCGCCGACGCCAAGCAACCTAGCAGCCCGTTGAAAAATGAACATCGAAACCGAGCCGCGACCGTAAGGGAGTGGAATTCCTTGCCCTTTTGTTGGCTCCGGTCGGGGAAACTCGAATGAGAACCGCAAAGGTGTTTTCGCGCCTCTGCGCGTTGCTCGCGATGGTTTTGGCCGTCGGATGCGCATTTTGAAGTTGCGCTAGCGCTAGCACAGTTTCGTAGCTGAATTCGCAAGAATTCAGATTTCGATGCTTTGCGAAAACGCCCTGAATTCTTGCGAATTCAGCTACGTCGCATGGAAAAGCGCAACATCAAAAGATGCGCACCGGGATACCGCAGCTATTCGGGCCGTTGCATCAATTGCAAGTACTGCCCACCTCCGCCGATTCCATACACGCACTACGAAGACTGCGCCTGCCACTCGTGCGTAGCGTCAAAATACTTGGCCACGCCGCAATCACCGTTTGATCCAATGAATGACGGTCAATCGCACGACGATGGTGCAACCGACTAACCAAATTCTGGAACGGGCGGCTTGGCGGACTGCCGCGATGCTACCGTCGAGTGATCCATTAGTTCGTGACCGTCGCTACCTCGCTCGCGGTCGGAGCCTCTCGATGGGATTGCTGTGGTGCCGCAAATGGGGTAGTGGTACATTTTGGTAGCCGAAGTCGTGAGACTTCGGAAGTGTCACCACTTCCGCTACGGCAACTTGTACCACTACCGCAAATGGCAAGTGCTTGCGTGCGGACAAAGTGTCTGGGTACAATAGAAACATGACATTTGACAAGCCGGACTCCGATCAACCCGCCATCGCGCTCGACAGCACGGAAATCGATCAACGCGCCCCGCCACACGACAGCCGCGAGAACTCATCCGGCGGCTCGAAGGGCGGGCACCTGCCGCTGCCGGAGGGCGTGCCGCCGGTGCGCGTCAATTGGACGTATGCGCTGGGGTTGGCGGTGATCCACTTGCTGTGTCTGTTGGCGCTGGTTCCCTGGCTGTTCAGTTGGACGGGCGTCGTGCTGGTCGTGGCCGGGCATCTGACCTTCGGGATGCTGGGGATCAACATCGGCTACCACCGGTTGCTGACGCACCAAGGTTTCACCTGTCCGCGGTGGTTGGAGTATACGCTGGCCACGTTGGGCGTGTGCTGCTTCCAGGAATCGCCGGCGCGCTGGGTGGCCATTCACCGGATGCACCACCAGTTTTCGGACGACCAGCCGGACCCGCACACACCGCTGGTCGGCTTTCTCTGGTCGCACGTCGGCTGGTTGCTGGTGCATAACCGCGACCACGGCGCGTTTCGCAACTACGAACGTTACGTGCGGGATTTGCTGCGGCAGCCGTTCTACTGGAGACTCGAACAGAATTACTTCTGGATTTGGATTTACTTGCTGCACGCGGTGTTGTTCTTTGTTGTGGGGCTGGCGATCGGTTGGGCGAACAGCGGCCGGTATTTGGGTGGCGTGCAATTCGGAGCGAGCCTGTTGGTGTGGGGCGTGTTCGTGCGGACCGTGTTCGTGTTACACGGCACGTGGTCGGTCAACTCCGTGACGCACCTCTGGGGCTACCAAAACCACGACACCCGCGACAACAGCCGCAACAACTGGCTGGTCGCCATCGTCACGCACGGCGAAGGCTGGCACAACAACCACCACGCGCACCAACGCTCCGTGACTCACGGCCAGCGCTGGTGGGAACTGGACATGTCGCATTGGGTGATTTACGCCCTGGAAACCGTCGGATTGGCCCGCAACGTCGTCCGGCCCTAACCCGCGGACCATCCCGCCCACCAACCTCCGCACGTCTCCCTGCCGACTATCTTGCTACTGACAATCAAAGGCGCGCCGCAGATTCGGTACGCTGGTTCGGGGCGTATTGACGACGGAGAGTTGGGGCATCAACGGCGAATATCCAGGAGCACCGAATAAGCGTTCGTTTTGCCACAGTCGCCGGCACGTCGAAAATTCCTTAGACGACTTGGCAAAGCAATTCCGAGGGAAGTCGGCCGTCATCGCACTGGACGCCAGCGCCGGCGAGACCGCGGAAGCCGTGGCGGAGTTTGCCAAGCAGCACAAACTGACGCTACACATTGCCCTCGATCCCAGCGGTGCCACCGCGGACATCTTTGCCGCACGAGTCACAACGACCACCGTGGTCATCGACAAGTCGGGCGTGTTACATTACTGCGGCCAATTCGGCGATGGACAACACGCCTATGCCCAAGAAGCACTCCGCGCAGTCCTAGCTGGCGAAGACGTCCCGGTACAGGAAACCCGCCAAAAAAGGCTGACCTATCGAACGCACATAATCTTCGTGCGAGGTTAGCCATTGGTCATCCGCCAAGCGAACACATTCCGATCATGTTCGCCAACAGCAATTCGTCCCAAACTGCTTCGGCGTGTCGGACCGACGCGCTCAATCTGGCCGCGACGCGAGGTGATGGCGAACTGGTCTTCGTCTGAAGTCATTCATTGATATCCGCCGCGAAGCCGACCTGCTGGGTTGGACCACCGGCGGGGCTTTAATGGATTCGCTGCCTGGAGGAACGTCGAGCTTGCGCATCAAGGGGGCGCGTTGTCTTGTCGCTGACGACGGATGACAGTGCGATAAAGTTCGAGCCAGTTAGGGAGGAGTCGACGCGCTGGCAGGCGGTCTTTCGTCTTAATGATGATCATCTCCTCGAGCCTCGCCTTTAATATTTCCCCCATAACGCCAGGTAAGTCAGCGAGCGGTTCCAGTTTGACGGGTTTCTTCGGGCCGCCGCGTTGGAGTGGGTTCTTCCCCGTAAACAGTTCAGATGCTACGAGGCCCAGTTGAAACACGTCACTCGCGGGCGTTGGTTTTTTGCCCGTCAATTGATACTCGACCAACTCTGGGGTCCGGTACATCTGCGCCATCGCGGGGACAGCACCTTCAGGATGACCAGTCGCTGCGGCGGCGACATCCTGGAACACTAGGCCGAAGTCACCAAGCACACAGGTTCCTTCTTTCAAAAAAATGTTCTTGGGCTTGATGTCCCGATGTACGACGTACGGATCACGGCGAGACAGGTAATCCAGGGCCGATAGCAACTGCATGACGATGCTGACTTTTTCGGTTTCGTCCAGCGAGTCAGCCTTCATGGCTTCGGATAGCGTTCTCGGCAGGTACTCCATGACGAAAAATGGGCGGCCGTCTCCGAGAACTCCCTCGTCGAATACCTTCATGATCGCCGGGTGGCTACAATCCCTCAGGACGTGGACTTCGCGCATGAATGCCTGTTTCCAGTCCTCCTTTTCTCGCGAGCTGGGCGTGAAAACCTTGACCGCGAACAAGACGCCCTTGTTTGGGCCGTTTGTGGCAAGCGCGACAGAGACCTCTCCAATGCCACCGGTGCCGGCGCTGCGGACTGGCACGTAGGTGATGTCTCGCCACGTAACGAACACGTCCATCACCGCACCCTCACTCCTCAACACACTTACCTCATCCTCACCTCATCGGCGAGTCCGCTCCGGCTGCCGGGATCTCTCGGGGATGTGGAAGAACGGCGAGTCGGGGTTGTCGAGGTCGTACCCCCACGAAAGGGCGCCTTCTCGAAAGAGGTCGTGCCAGCAGGTTAGAATTGCCTGCTGGAGGTCGAGTTCGAGCATTGAATACATGCCGCCCCCGAACTCGCTCGCAACCTCGTCCAGCACCGGCCTCTGCTGCGCATAGCCAGGGCCCCGCGTGGCGCAATTCTTGGCGGCCTCAAGTACTTTTTGCTTCAACTTCTCGTATTCTTTTTCTTTAGACATCGCAAAGCCTCCTGGGGAGTGCGAACTGCTGGGAATTGACATGGACGGCCCAGTTGAAGGGATCATACCGGAGGCAATCGCACAACGCCAGGGACCGCGCCATCTAACCAGTAGTAGCTGTGCTTTCGAACGGCGAAAGCAGAGATGATCAATACCAGCCCAGCTTGCGGAGGAACTCTCGCTCGTACTTCGACGCCGTCTCCTCGAAACGCGCGTACGACGCGCGGAAAAGTCCGGCTCGCACTGGCCCCCACTCGTCTTTCTCCTGGGCCGCCTCGGTACGCATTGCGGTGTACGGGTTGTCGTCCCCGTCGTCGCAGTATTTCCAGCCGAACCGGCCGACCGGCCCCCGGCCGCTGTCGGTCACGTCCGCGTAGATCAGCGCCCGGAGGATCTCATACCGGTCGAACAAACGTTCGTAGCTGGCGCCGAGGAATAGCAAGTCGTCGAGCACGGGTCGCAGGATTTTGAACAAGTGCTCGCTCTCGGGGACGCGCTTCTGCTTGTACTCCTCGACATGCTGCCAAGCATTGGTGGCCGCGACCTCCCACATCGCTTCGACCACGGGCACGACGATGTTGACGCCGCGGCTCCCTAATCGGCGTGTGCGAGCATCGATTATCTTCGAATGCGCGACCGCGAACGCGCGGTAGTTGTCGGCAGCGAGCGAGGCGATCCCGACGGAGTACAGCACGAGGGACAGCGGGTAAAACCGAAGGTCGTTCCACAAGGTCTGGCCGCCTTGCACGGCGGCGTATCCGTCGGACATGCGCGCTAGCATGCTCTGAAGCGTCGGCAACTGCTCGGGCGTGGCCCACTTTCCCAGAAGCGCCGCCTTCGCCGGCAACGATCCGACGGCCGCCTCGTAGGCCGCGAGTCGGGCGGCAAAGTCGTCCCCATTCCCTCGTGGTGTATGGAGCCGCAACTTCTCGGCCGACGTCTCCGCAAGCGCCGCGCGGACGGTCGCGTTCACCTGATCGTCCAGCCTGATGCGGAAGCGCGGCTCTGACAGATAATCCTTAAACGTGGTGAGATCCCCGTCGTCCGCGCCGACAGGTTCTTCTTCGCGCTGGCTCATGCTGCAGCCCTCCTACATGAAGTCGTGGTGCCACAAACTCGCCGCGTCACCTGCGCCGGATCACGCGGACCTTTTCGACCATCGTACTGTTGCATTTCGGGCGCTGAGGTTTTGCCGGTCCAGCATCTCGGTCTCGAACCGGAGGCCCCACATGCCGCATCTTATCTCGCTGACGTTCATGGCGCCTACCGCTACCGCTGCAGCGGCCCGGTGAGAATTTCCCAAAACAACTCCGCCACGTCGTGCGGCGTCAACAGGTCTTTCTGTTGGGACTTCATCATCCTCGACATGCCACTGCACTTGAGGAACATCTCTTCGCCATCGTCAGCCACGCTCACCCCCTCGTTCATGCTGTTCGTGGCATTGGGGTCGTTGCTGTAGACGATCTGATTTGTGAAGCCTCCCCCGAGCCCACCGAGGCGAATCCCGCACCGCGCCACGTTCTTGCCGTCCCGGTAAATGACCGCGGTGAAGTGATTGGCGTTGATCCTTTTGAACTTCCCAACGAAGCCGGGGTTATCCGACGCCACGCCCGCGAGCGTGTCCTGGAAGAACTTGGCGACGGTCTCGAAGGACTCGTCCAAAAAGTCGTCGCGGTCTTGCTCGGTGAACTGCTTCTTGAGCCGCAACTTGCCCACCCGCGAGGCCGGCGGTGTGGCGGCGGGCGCGGACGGTGAATGAGATTGGGCGCTGCCCTGTGCGCCACGTGACCTCGCCGCCCTGATCTTCTCGATGGCGACATGCGCTACCTCCTCGATAGTCTCCCTGCGAAGGTCAAGGTACGCCACTGTATCGCCGATGCCAGGAATGGCAGTTTGGTCAATCCGCACTGGTAGGATGTACGCCTCGTTTTCCCGGAACGCCCGCTCCTGGGCAGCTTGCATCTCGTGCCGCGTCCACGCCTTCTCTGCGTACGCGGCCGACAGAAACATAACGCAGAATCGCGCCTTCTTTGAATACACCTCAGCCAGGTGCTGGTAGAGGTTACGTCCCCAGAGGTCAGCCTTTTTCCAGGAGTCATAGAAAACGCTAAAGCCCTCGGCCCTGAGCAGTTCAGCAAACCGCTCGGCCGTCACCCGGTCCTCACCGGCGAAGGAGACGGCAACGTCGTACTCAAATTCACCGCTGGACATATCGAGAAGCTCCCCTAGCGTCATGCGCCGCTCCCCGCGGTCACTGGATTCTGATGGTGATTCTTTCGTCCCCTGTACCGGCGCTGGCGTCGCCTTCGGCGACACAACGGGCAACATGGCAACCGGCAGGTAGAACCATCGGATGGACCTCGATCCGAACGGCCCGCGCCACGTCTCAGTCGCACTTGACTCGAAAGTGTCCTCGAAAGGCTTAACTATAGTGGCAATTCTATCGTTGCGGTACCCACCCGAAAAGATCTCCGCTCCGCTGGTTTGCGGCTCGCGTCGGTCACATCGACGGACGCACACTACGGCACGACGAGGAGTCGACGTTCGATGTTCCGCATTGCACAGTCGATCGCCGTCGGAAACCATTCGGAATTCGGCACGCGTTGGTCGAGCCGCCCGGCTCGGCATCGATATTCACTCGGCGAGGTCGCTCGCATCTGAGAATTCAAGAGTCCAGTCTGCTTTGGTACCAGACACTACGTGGAAGAGACCGCGCTGACACGTCTGCAATGCTCGATTGCGATTGCCGAGAAGCTCAGTTGCTATGCAAAGTCTTCATGCCAGTTCCAGGCCAAGCATGGCGCCGGTGTTGGAGGCGAATTTGGTCGGTTTCGAGGTCCAGGCGTTGGCGCATGGTGACGAAGAGGTTGGGGAGCGGGTAATTGTTGGTCGGGTCGAAGGGCAGGTGTTGGCCGTGGCTGTCCTCTTGAATCTCTTTCAGCCACCGGAGCAGAACGGCCAGCGCTGCGAATTGGCTGTGTTCTGAATCGCTGTCCCACACGCAACGCTGGCACGCCCACGGGCGCGGCGCCGGGAGCGGGCATGTGGATCAAGGCCGGTTCATGTCAGCTCCCGTGCCGAACACCGGCTATCGCGCGTCGGTCGCATCGAATGAGGCACTCATTAGTTCGTCGACACATCATTGATTCTGCCTGGCTCAGCACCGATCGCGTGGCCCCGTCATCGTCGGAAGTATGTTGCAGGTCTCGGTTGCTTGCTCGAAATGCAACTCGACGACGCCGGCGTCGAGTTGACGCAGCACTAACTCGATGCGCTGTTCGATGGAAGAATGGTCGGTGCCGTCGCGGGTGACAAATTCCTCGACAACGGCCCGCAATACCGCGGGCGTCAATTGCAGATGAGGGATACGCATGGAGTTAATCCGCGGCGCAACGCGAAATCAATCACTGCATCGCCGCCGCTTTGACGGAGAGGGCTAGTGCTTTGTCAAAGTTAGAAAGTGGGGTAAGCATCCTGCTTGCCGACGTCTTCGCCGCGCCGATCGCAAGCTGGAAGCTTACGCCACGAAACACGGCATCCTAATTTCTAGCTTTGACAAAGCACTAGGCTTGTGGTCCCGCAATCAGGGTGCAGCTCACTTCGGCCGGTTCTTATCCTGCTTCCCTTTCGCGGGCTGTTCTTGTTTGTGCGCCTTCTGTTTCTTGCTCTTTTCCTTATCCTTCTTGCCGCCTTTGTCTCCCATTGCGTAAATCCTTTCCTATTGGAAGCCGTCGTTCGAGTAAGTCCGAATCCTCGACGACGCATTGTAGCTGTCCGGTTCTGCGATGTCCAATCGAGCCAACCGTAGACTGACGAGCGCTGACTACCAGCGCTGGTTGAACATTAGGTAGAACAATTCAGAGTCCGAGGCGAGTGTTGCTGTGGACGTGTTTTCCAGGAAGCCGCCGCCGTACAGTCTCGAATAGCCAACCAAAATGTCCGAGTATCGCAGCAGATGGAAATTCAGCACGACGTCGATTTCGTCGCCCACGTTGTTGCCGGCTGCGCCGGTTGCATCACGGCGGGTGGCGACGCCGCCTGCGTTGTACAGTGCATCCCGGCTGTGGTCGAGCCAGAAGTGATGATACTGCAGCCAGACGGTGATCCACGGTTCGGGATAGAAGTACAGGTGAGCGTTCACGTCGTGGATGTTTTGACGTGCGACCTGATCGATCCAGCCCAGGTAGTAGTGACCGAAGGGGAAGAGTTGATTAAACGTGTGAGCGTCGCCGGCCGTCGGATCGGAGTCGCCGCTGGCGTAGTCGTAATACATCCAAAACGTCGGCGTCCAAAAGGCATCCTTGAAGTTGCGGCCGACACCCGCAGTGGCGGCTCCGGCCAGCAAGTCCTGCCCATTCTGATCGCCGAACTGCACGGCCGCTTCGAAGTCCCACAGATACCCGCATCGGTCTCCTGTGTAACGCGAACCGAGCGTGTGAACTTCCGTCGGAGCGCGGACGATGTTCTGCTGGGTCACATTGTTCGAGTTATCTAAGTACAGATAATAGAAGTCGACGAAGTGTCCCTTTTGCGGACGATACGTGGCCCACGCTCCGCCGAATTCCTGATTGTCGTCCAACTGATCCAATCCATTCGGATTGACTGGCACAAAGGCTGTGTAGAACAGATCCGTGTCCCACTTCTCGCCCGAGCGGAACAGCCGCACGCCGTCGAACGTCCGCCGCGTGTTGGCCCAATCCAACGCGGAGACCACCCGCTGCGAGCCCAGCAATAACTCCTGCCGGCCGACACGTGCATAAACCGGTTTGCCGGCATAGTCGAACAGGTTGAACTCGACGAACAGGTTCTGCACGTCGCCGCGATTCACGTCGGTCGGCAGCGGCGCGAGTTCTTCGGAAAAGCTGTCGGCCCAGATGTATTCGCCGAACACCCGCACGCGATCACCGTACATCAGGTCGCCGAACGCTCGCACGCGACCCAGCGTGTAGCTATTGTCCGTTTCCGTGATCCGGCTGTTGTGTTCGTTCATGTACCGCGCCCAAACGCTGCCGCCCGTGCTGAACGTCAGGCAATCGGTCAGCGGAATACGCTTCAGCCGCTCGACCCACGTCTGATCGCCGTATGGCAGCGACTCGACGTAGCGAAAGTCCGCATCGAAAAACGACGGTTGCATCAATGCGAAATTGGGATAGCCGGACGGCGGCGCCTTCTCGCGCGCCGTGCCGGTGAGCTGATCCCACATCGAATAGTAGCCGCAACCCGTCGGTGGAATCGGGAAGTTACCGGGACGCGGCAACGGCCGGATGCTCCCGGGCACGGTCTTCCAGTCCACGTATCGCCCGCAACAGCATGCCGTGCGCGAACATTCGCACACGGCACAGCAACCTCCGGCCGAGGCGTCGAATTCGCCGTTCAAGTTCTGGGAAGCCGCCTCTGTGACGACAACACTAACTGGCTCGATCTCTTCTGCTAAGAGACACGCGCCGGAGACGAAAGTAAGCACTGTTGCGAGTGCAAACGCGCAATAATTCATGGCTTCATCCTCAGCCTCGTTTCATCCTTGATTGGCGCACAGAGCGATCTGCGGCGCTCCTGATTCGGTATCGGCGACAACGTGGGCCAGTCGTCAATCATTGCCAGATGCCGCCGGTTTTGAACCGCCTGACCAACGTAACATTCGCTAGGGTCGATAAAAACCGACGCGGCGTCACGCACTGGTGACGCAGGGAGATCGCCTGACAGCGGCGTGAAGGCGAGTAGCTGGGGAGGCGAGACTGTACCGCGGCTGCTTGCGTACTCGGTGGCAAGTCCGTACCGGCGAACCCGGTGTCAATCTCAAAGTCCAAGGGACCCTGGCCAATATCCAAAGTCAGAAAGGACGCGTTGCGCTCATCGAGAAACCCGTCCATGTCGCGCGGCTCCTCCGAATTTCACTGCTCCACCGCCCCCGACTCGAAAATAATACACCGGCCGAGCACCAAAGCGGGCGCGACATTTCTGTCCGACGATTTGAAAAGTGTCACCCAATTCATAGTCACCCGATTCCGGTTCAAGCCCGATGATTTGACCGAAATGTTCGGCTTCGAGTTTGTCCTTCAGCGAATCCGCGTACACTCGTTTGGCGTTTTGGACGAATTGCTGTTTATCCTGTTCGAGTAACGACATGGTTCCCTCCCGCAGTTTCGATGGATGGGTCCGAACATCGTACCAGACAGCGAACCGTTCGTCAGCGCCGAATTGGGAAATTGGCCGATGGCACTGCTAGAAGTTGACGGCGTCGAGCCGTCCGGCAAGTGAACGCGAGCCGACGAAGCCGTAACATCACCGGTGAACGCACCAGGATCGACAACGCTACGGCGCGAGAGTTACAATTCATGACTGAAAGGGTTTCGTCGGACCTGACGACGCGCCCGCCGCACTGATTTCCCATTCCGCTTGAATACCTCCATTAGTTGCTGAAACCGAATTTCGATCCCGGGAGGACCTATGAACACGCACGGATTTACTGCCGCTTTACTGTTACTTTCGATCGCCACGGGTTGCCAGAATCAACAAGGAGCCGCTTCCAGCACGGCGAGCACGGCGAATGAAAAGGCGCCGGTGTTCATCAGCATCGTCAGCGATATGGATTCCAACCCGCAAGCCGTGGACATGGCGATGAAGGTTGCGGGTTTTTCGCTGGACGAACAGCGCGACGTGTTTCTGTTCTTCAACGTGAAAGGCGTACACGTGCCAATCGCCAGCTTGGCCGATGACGCAGCCTTTCA
The DNA here is from genome assembly GCA_041744735.1 of Pirellulaceae bacterium. Taxonomy (GTDB): domain Bacteria; phylum Planctomycetota; class Planctomycetia; order Pirellulales; family Pirellulaceae; genus JBGTKH01. Next base: position 21,815 of record JBGTKH010000508.1, read on the forward strand.
GGAGAACGACCCGGTCAAGAGCCAGTTGAGCGGCTTGATCCAGCGTGGCGTGCGAGTCCACGTCTGCCCCATCTGCATGAAAGCGTCCAGTATCGAGGCCGACGACTTGATTGAAGGTGCTCGAGTCACCACGCGCGCCGAGTTATTCGAGGCCATCCGCAGCGATACGGCGGTGTTTACGTACTGACCTCATGAAGATCATCTTTGAATTCACAGGTGGACCGCTCGACGGCAAAACGGTGGAGGGCGAGTCGGGCGAGCAGGACGAAGCGGATCGCTACTTCGCGCTGACGCATCACGGCAAAGTCGGCCAGCGGTTTCGCATCGGCAGCGACTACGCCATCGACCTATTGGCCGCGGAGGGGCTGAAGGAGGACCGGCCGCATCACTTCCGGCGACACACGTACGACGTCACGGATCGTCTGGAAGGGGACGACGAAGTTTTGATCCGTGCCGAATACGTCGAGAGCGAAGACAGCAAACGCGACGCGGTGATGAAGCGGCACTGGTACGCGTCGCCGCAAGCCGCCGTGCCCGTCGAACAGACCATCGCCGATTTTCTGCGGCAAACGGCCAAGGCCATCGGGCACTCGTACAGTCATTATTGGCCGGCCGATGAAGCCCTCCGCAGCGACGCGGCGCAGCGCAACATCTCGCTGCACATTGCGCACGTGTTATTAAGTCAAAACTTCTCCGTGTTTGCTCAAGCGAATCATTCCCAGCCCCCGACGCACATCGATTTGTTGGGTATCGCGCCCAGCCAAGATTGGTTTCTGGCGTGCAAGTTCCAGCGTTTGTACAGCACGGGCCGATTGCAGAGCGTGCTGGATGACGTGCAGCGACTCGAGACGTTTTGGCTGAGTCCACGGTTGACGATCGAAGCCTGCGGTGCGCACGTCGCGCGGATGGCAAATCATTGCGATTGTGGCTACGGCTTGACGGCAGCGCTGCATTGGGTGCCGGACCCTGTGGGCAGCACAAAACTGTTCGAGTTCTGGCGAGAACACCGCGGCAAAGGGCGTGTATACGAAGCACTGGCTAAGAAGCTGACGGACTTGAACGCCGACTGGCAGCCGCCAATCGTCGTCCAGCGATTCGATGGCCGCGGCGCATACTACTTGCTGAGTTGCTTCTTCCGCATCGTGCGGCAGCGAACATGAATGACGAGAACACTTTTCGCTGCGTGATCATCGCCGGATTCCTGTTGGTCACGCCCGTCGGTCTGTACTATCGCATTCGGTCATACACGGGCGAAAAGCTGGACCGGCGGCAGGAGGGCCTGTTAATTCTGATTGGCCTGCGGATGATGGCCTCAGTCTGGTTCGGCAGCCTGTTTGCCTACATGATTCATCCGCCGTCGATCGACTGGGCGGCGGTTCCGCTCGTGCCGGGCGTGCGATGGATTGGCGTCGCG
>JBGTKH010000509.1:0-9117 GCA_041744735.1 Pirellulaceae bacterium
AGGCTGCCGAGTGTCGTCGAATTCATACGGATACTCGGCGTTGTCCTTCGCGGCGAAGTAGTTCACAAGATTCGTTGCTTCGTCGGACGACATGTTGAAACGCGGCATGCGCAGGAACACGGCGGGCCGAATCGGATACGGTCGCAGCAGGAAATCGTGCAGCCAGTCCGCTTGCACCTTTTTCCCTTCGCCGATCAGCGGCGGCGGTAACCAACCCCAAGCCTCGGAACCTTTGGCATTCGGATTCACTTGCCGTTCGAGCGCCACCACGTGCGGCAGCAGATACTTGGTCAAGTAGCCGCCGTCGGTTGGATACTTCTTCTCGATCACGCTGGCCGGCACTTGAATGCGTCCTTGCTGAACCAAGTAAACACTGCCGTTAAGCGCGACAGGATGCAACAAGCTGAAACCGTACTTCACGGTTGTCGGATCGTAGTCATCGCCGCGGCTCAGCGGATCGCCTTCAAAATCCAAGGCTTCAGGTAATCCATCGATGTTGTCGATCGCCGGAATGCCCGACAACGTGGCGTGCAGCATACCGCGGCGGTCCGCTTCCTTCGATCGATCCAGTTCCTCGGACGTAAAGTGCGCTGCCAAGAACGGATAAGCGCTGTCGGGCGGAGGAGCAGGAAACGTGTCGGGCGGATAAGCGATCTGCCACTTCTCGGTGTCCAAAATGTGGCAGCCGCCGCAATTGTATTTCTCCAGCACCACGCGGCCCTTGATGATCGCATCTTGACGCGGCGACGGCTTGTACAGGTACTTTTGCGCGGGCGGATCAGCGACCAATCCCAACACAAACGTGATCACGGCTTCGCGGTCCGCGGCGCTCAGCGGAAACTGAGGCATTCGCAGCCGGTCGTTGTACTTCTTATTCTCGGTTTTGAGATAGTCATAGCTGCGCGGCTCGCGCAACTTTTGATAAATAAACCCTGCGCGGTGACCGTGGTGCAGTGCGTCCGTGTAGAAGCCGCGGTCCGACGCAGACTCATCGTCATCGTGCGCAGCAGCGGCGTGCTCTTCGTGTTCACCATCTTCGCCGTGCTTCTCCACTTCGCCGGGCGCTTCGTGATCGCCATGCTCACCGGCAGCATGTTCACTGCCGCCATGTCCGTGCCCGTTCACAAAGTGCAAGATGTGCTCGAAAGCCAGCTTCGCCGGTTCTTTGCGGCCCCAGTCGGCCAGCCCCGTGCCGATTGGTTTGGCATCTTCAAACCCCGGAATGTCGTGGCAGCCATTGCAACCGTACTTGCCGATCGACTTACGGCCGATGTATAGCAGCCGCTGTTTGTCCGTGATGTCCTTGCCCACCAGTTCGACTTCCGCACCCTTCAGTCCCGCGGCGCGGTCGGCGGGAATGCCTTCTTGCAAATACTTTTGCGCCGTCTCAAAAAAGAACACGTCCTTTAAGTGTTCCAACGCCAGATCGTTCAGCGCGCGGCGGGAATCGCTGTCGAGCGACGTGAGCGTCCCCGGTGCGGGCTTCCAATCACTCGTTGAACTCGTCAGCAGATACTCGACGATGTCGGCCGCCGGATCGCGTGTGGCGGTGACTTCGCCCATCGCGTCCTTTTCGTTGATCGGATCGAGAAACAAATCAGGCATCACCGTGCGGGCGTGATATCGCGAGGGCTGTCTGATCCAACTGTACAGCCAACCACGGCCATTCTCAGACGCGAATTTCTCCGCGATGCCCGACAGATCGGGACCTTGCACGATTTCCTCCGGCGAGCGGAACTCCTGCGCGTCAGGGAAATCCTTGTGCGTATGGCAAGCCAAACAACCGCGAGTCTGGAATTGAATCTTGCCGCGGGCGACAGCTTCCTCAGCGGTTGACTCCGAGATGCCATCTGGCGCCGGCAAGTACTCAAATTGCTGACTACGTTCTAGCAGATAAGTCGCAATGCCGAGCACCTCGATCGGTTCGTAGCGCTGCGCGACGGCCTTGCTCTCTCCCTCCAAGTGACTCCACAGTCCGAAAAACTGCGGCATTCGCGTGCTCGGCCGAAAATGCTTTGGCTCACGCACCCAGTCGTATACAAACGCCGCGTCCAACTTGTGGGCCGCATACCGCAGACTCGGTCCCGGTCGCCGCAATGAGCCGGGGACTTCGATATCCTTTAACAGCGGCACGATCTTCTGATACGATTCGGCCGACAGCCTCAATTCCTTCACATCCGCGTCGCTCGACGTATGGGCTTCCTCGTACTGCTTGAGCTCCTTGTCGAGTGACTCAAGCAGCCGGCGCCGTGTCGCATCGCGTTCCGGGTGATCGATCAGTTCTTCGATCCAGCCGCGTTCCTGTTCACTGAGTTGCTCGAAACCGGGATCAACCTTCAATTGCAGTGCCGCGGCGAAGTAGTTCGGCTCCAGCCGCAGATCGGGCCCCACGCGCTTGTTCGGCCCGTCAAAGCCGTTGATTTCGTGGCAGCCGTAGCAGCCGTACTTGCGGATCACGTTGTAACCATGCGCCACCTTCGGCGCCGGCGGATCGGGGTAGCGTTCGCTGGCTTCCAACTCGACAACACTGTGATGGCACTTTAAGCACGAACTCTCCACGAACCGTTTTGGATACTGTGGGTAAATCCAGTGATGGTTGTCGAACCAGCCGTAATTCTCGAACCAGTCCTCGCGCTGTTCCGGATTGTTCGGTGTATGCGAGGCCCACTTGAAGGCCGTTGCGCTGCCTTGCCCTTCGTGGCAAATCGTGCACGCAAAATCCGCGACCTTGTGTGGGCTGAGCGAGCCGATAAACAAGTCCAGCCGCGGGTGGGTCGTGTACGGGTTCGGCAAGCCGCGGCGAACCGTCAATTGGATCGAGTCGCCCCACTTCACAGCGCTGCCGGTCAACAGCCGCTCGGCCTGTTTCGCATCCAGAATCTTATTGCCGTCGATCGACACGATGACGTCGCCCACCGCCAAGCCCGGCCGCAAGTCGGGCGATGCCGCCTCTTGAACGGCCGAATGATCGGCAGCCTGTAGCAGTGACTGACGGATTTCGACGCCGGGCTGCGGTTGGCGGTTCTCCTCGCTGATCGCCAACTCGGCCTTCGCACCGAGTGAGCCGTGTTGCACGTAGCTGACCGTCACGTCGTTGCGATCGATTAACCCGTAACCGGCCAATCGGATGCCGTACACGTCTTCCAGCTTGAGCGGCTTCGGTGCGCCGTTGTCTGACTTGCCGGGGTCCGGCAGCTTGTCCTTGGTCGGCGTCGATAACACCAATGTGACCAGTCGCTCGTCAACGTAAGCCGGTTCCGTCGCCGAGCCCGGTGCCGATTTCTCCATCGCTTGATGGCAAGTCGTGCACCGGTCATAGCGGCGAACACGGGCAAAGTTGAAATCGATCGTATTCTGATTGTCCCACAGATTGTCGATCTTTCGCGGCGAGCCAAACGCATCGAGAATCGGCAGTTCCAACCAGCGCTTGCCCAAGTAAGGAAACTCGTTCACAAAGAACGTCGACTGCGTTTGGGCGATCGCATTCTGCAACCGCCCTAGATCGGCGCGATTGTCCTCGACAGCCTTCGCAGCAGCGACCTCGGCCGCGGTCATCTGGCCGATCAGGTCCTGCAAATTCCTGCGATGCTCGCTGGCATCTTGATAAGCGAGCGTCAGTCGATTGATCTCCTTCGTCTGCTCGTCGATGCGCGCCTGAATCTCGGCCTTCACTTCGGCGGTACGATCGTCGCGCACTGCTATGTCCAAGTCAGCCTTTTCCTTGTCGAGAATGGCGTTCTTGACCTTCCGCTCTTCGAGTAACCGATCCTCGCGGAAGCGGGCCGCCTGGGCAATCGCGCGCAGCGAATTGAGCAACACAGCTCGCTGATGCGCGGCGGCCGTATTTAGCGAGCCCTCTTGGCCCTCAGCCGCGGCGAGTTCTCTCAACGATTCCGCTTTCTTGTCAATCTCGTCGAACGAGTATTCCGCAACGTCGCGGCGCTTGGCGTCTTGCTGAACCTCCGCCTTGAATTTGTCGAGGAGCTTGTCGTTGATCGGCTTGCTTTGTTCGGCGGCCAGCGCCTGCTCTAGTTTCTCGTGCTCTTGAACCTTCTCATCGGTCAGGTATTGCTGCTGCTGCCACGCGCCCATGTTGGTTTCGACCGTGACGAACGTGCGCTGAATCGGCTTCCACTCGCGGAAGTGATCGGCGACGAACATCCAAATCGTGGCGCCCAAGAGCGCCGCGCCGGACACGGCAAAGACGGCGTGTAACAGCTTCTGGTCGCGCCAGGTTTGTTCTGTGGCGGGCATGATCGTTCCCTCCGCCCGATCGGCGGGGCAATCGAAAGCTTAAAAGTTCAAAAAGTACTCGGGAATGGCGACGAAGTATTTCATGTTGACCGTCCAGCGGGTCAACATTTTGATTGGCAAGAGCATCATAAACAGCAGCAGATTGGCCAACACCATATATCGGATGAAGCCCATCTTCACAAAAAACTTGCGGAACCCCACGGTGCTTCCGCCGCACGTGCGGCCGAACATTTGAACCTGCGGAATCCTCACCTCGAACAACGCCATGGCTGGCGGCAAGACGATGAAATACAACCCCACCAGCACAATGCCGGGCAACTCGCGCCAGATGATCCATATGAACTGAGTCAGCGCGCCGACACCGTCGGGCGGTTTCGGCCTGCCTCGGCCCAGGAGTTCGACCCAAAAGTATTGCGACAAATCAACGTTGTTTAGTGCCTCGACCTTGTGTGAGTCCCACGTTTCAAAGATGCCGAAGAAGTTCCAGTTCGGCCCGCGCAAGAACGTACCCATCACGATCAGCGTGACCCAGAGAACAAGAAAGCCAAACTGGAACATCACATAGGCAAACTTCCGCTGGTCGATCGTATAATAGCCGTTGCCATTTTTGTTGTAGTCGAGAAACGGGATCGCCATCAGTCCAAAGATCACTAAACTCGGCAGCACCACGCCCGCCATCCACGGGTCGTAATACACGAGCATTTCCTGGAGACCCAAAAAATACCACGGCGCTTTAGACGGGTTGGGCGTCTTTACCGAACTGGCTGGCTCTTCCAGCGGAGCTTGTAATCCAATCCCCCACAACAACAGCAGCGCCGTCAGCGCCACCATGCAGATCAGTTCTGTATAAACTAAGTCCGGCCAAACCAGCACTTTTTCATTATCGAGCTTCTCCAGCGGCTCCAAGCCTTGAGCCATGCGGTCGTCGTTTTTGACTGCTTGATACGCACCGAGCCACGTAAAGTAACCCAGCAGAAACACCATGCCTACGATGGGCACGTTGTCGGGCTTCGTCACAATGGCCGCAAAGTCCTGGTCGGTCATCGCGTAGCCCATAAACAGTAGCGACAGATTCAACCCACCCCAGGCCACCGTCGGCTTCACAAACAGTCGCCGCCCGATAAACAGAATCGACAGGAAAACTAGCACGCCCAGCGTGTACCAGGTGGGATTCATGATGTAGTCCATCCCATCGCGCAGCGGCTTGGGAATGGAAACCCAAGCCATCACTTGGGGATGACCGCTCAATGCCAGCGGCGAGATGATCGTGAAAAACACCGACACGAGCAGCCAAAGATGCGCCGTGTTCAGCGGCGCGCCAGAACCCGGCACGTGACAAATCGTCTTCGCCTTGCCCGTGTTCCACAGATAGAACGCGGCCACGGCGTTCATCAACGCCAGCGCAATATAATACGCGCCCAGGAAGCTGGAAATCTGCTTTAGAAACTCTTCGATTGGTTGTCCGTGCATGGCGACCGCGCCGAGTTGTTACAAGGGAGAACTTATGCCGCCGTCCTTACGCACCCGCCAGAAATGTATCGCCAGCAATAGCGCCGCTGCGAGCGGAATCGCAACGCAATGTAATACGTAGAAGCGGTTGAGCGTTTCTTCGCCGACGAACCGCGCACCTAAGAGCCCGAAGCGCGCATCGGAGGCGTTCGTAATCATGTCAATGCCATCGACCGTCAACAGTTGCTGGCCGGGACCTTCATAACCTAAGAACGGCGTCGCCCGGGCCATGTTCGAACCAACCGTGATCGCCCAAATCGCCAACTGGTCCCAAGGCAGAAGGTACCCCGTAAACGAAAGCAATAGCGTCAGCAGCAGCAGGATCACGCCGACCACCCAATTAAACTCTCGCGGCGGTTTGTAACTGCCCGTGAGAAACACGCGGTACATGTGCAGCCACACGGTGATTACCATCGCGTGAGCGCCCCAGCGATGCAGCTCGCGCAGAATCCCCAGCGACGTGACATCGCGCAGAGCCAAAATGTCGTTGTAGGCCCACTCCAGCGTCGGCCGGTAGTAGAACATCAGCAACACGCCCGTGATCGTTTCCACCAGGAACAGGAAAAACGTCACGCCCCCCATGCACCACGTGAAGCTGAGCGCAATGCCTTGCTTTTTAATCGACACTGGGTGCAGGTGCAGGAAGAAGTTCGTCAACATCACCACAATGCGATTGCGGCGATCGGTCGGCATGGGGTGCCGAAAGATACTCTTCCAGATCTGCGAACTGCGGATTACTTCACTGAGGCTGGCCATGACAGTTGTCTTGTACTTCCAATGATCAGACAGCTACAAACGACGACGGGTCTTTCCAGTCGCCCTTTTCTTCGAAGAACGTGCGGCTCTTGTCGACTTCCAATTGACCGTCGTCGGACAGCCTAATCGCGTAACGTTCCAATGGCCGCGGCGCCGGACCTTCAAAGTTGATTCCGTCTTTGTAAAAGCCGCTGCCATGGCACGGGCATTTGAATTTCTGTTCGCCTTCGAGCCAGTTCGGCGTGCATCCCAAATGCGTGCACACCGTTTTCAACGCGTAGATTTCCGCCTGACCTTCGTACTCGTACCGCACGATCCAAACGCCGAACAACGCCTTGTACTTCTCCTGCACTTGGCCCGGAGCCAGTTCGTCGGGGAAGCCAACTTTGAATTTCGTCGGCGGTTCGATCAAGATGTTTGGGAACATGAAACGGGCCAGCCCCAGCAGCCACAAAAGATTCGTTACCGCCAGCGTGCTAAAGCCGACGGCCAACGGCGTGCCAATCAGCACGCCCATGAACGCCGACATGAATCCACGGCGATCCGATTGTGCGGCGACGGGCGCGGCCAGCCGAGCATACGCCGGCTTCTCGGGCATCGGCGGCGCTTCTATCTTGGCCTTGCCGGGCTTGGCGGCCTTAGCGGCTGTGTCTTGCTGCTTGGCCGCGGCTTCGGCCTTCGTCATCGGGCCGGGCTTCGCCGCCTTTCTGGCGGCGGCCAAGATGCTGCCCGTGTCTTTCGGTCCAGCAGGTTTGGCAGCAGCAGGCTTCTTTTCCGCCGGCTCGGCGCTCTTGGCGGCAGCGGCCGGTTTGGGCGATGCCTTCGGCGCGGGCTTCTCTGCAGGCGCCTTAGCACCGCCGGCTTTCTCCTCACGCGCGGCTGCGAGCATTTCTTCGACTGACATCTTGCCGCCGGGCTTCTTGGCTGCTGCCGGCGCTTTGGCAGCGGGCTTTTCGCTGGCGGGTGCGGCCGCGGGCTTTGGTGTAGCACCGCCCGACTTCTCAGAGCGGGCCGCGGCCAACATCTCCTCGACCGACATTTTGCCGGCCTTCTTCGCAGGCGCGGATGTTTTCTCAACCGGTGTGGCTTCTGTCGCTGCGGTTTCGACGGATTCGGCTGCGGACGATTCGGCAGCTTGGTCCAACTGCGGCGCTTCCGCAGATTTTGATTCGCCACCGCCAGCGCTGTCCGTCTTTTTGCAGGCGGCGAGGATTTCCTCGACCGACATTTTCTTGGGATTAGCCATATCGGGTTCCCTCAGCACGACGTGCTGGGAGCAAATCGCCGTTCGCTTCGACCAAGCAGACCTGAATGCCGACGATCCGACCCCACTTTTCTCAATGTACCAAAAAGCCGTTGTTGCAAAAGCACTTATCGTCGAAAAATCGGGCCGGCGAATTTCCTTGTGATATTTTTCACGAATCCGACTCCCAGTTGTAGCTCAACCGACGAACTTGTCAACACCCAACCGCTGACAAATCGCCGCCGCATGAATCGGCGAACAAACGCGCGTGTCTTTCCGTCGCCGCGCGATGTCCCTAGAATCAAAAAACACGATACGGACTTCTTTGCGGAACGACAGTCGGATGAGGACACAGTTTACATGAACGTTTTAGTGATCGGCAACGGCGGGCGCGAACACGCGCTGGCTTGGAAGTTGGCGCAGAGTTCGCGCGTGAATCGCGTATTCGTCGCGCCGGGCAACGCAGGAACGGCGCTCGACGCCGAGAACGTTGACATTCCCGCGCACGATTTTCCGCGGCTCATCAAATTCGCGCAGCAGAATGACGTCTCGCTCACGGTCATCGGTCCCGAAGCGCCGCTGGCCGGCGGGATTGTGGATGCTTTCACGGCCGCAAAGCTGCGCGTGTTCGGTCCGTCGAAGGCTGCGTCGCAGTTGGAAAGCAGCAAAGTGTATTGCAAGGATTTGTTGCATAGCGCCGACGTGCCGACCGCCGACTATCACGTGTTCCGCAACGCCGATAGCGCCACGCGGTTCATTCAGGACCGTTACCCAAGCGACGATCAAGATGTGCCGGTCGTGGTGAAGGCGGATGGGCTGGCCGCCGGCAAAGGCGTAATTGTGTGCGCGAAGCGGCGGGACGCGCTGGACGCCATCGACCGCATCGCGCGGCAGAAAGAATTCGGCGACGCCGGCGCCCGGCTGGTAATCGAAGAGCGGCTCGACGGCCAAGAGGCCAGCGTGTTGGCGATCACCGACGGCCGTACGATCCTCACGTTGCCTCCCGCGCAAGATCACAAACCGGCCTACGACGGCGACAAAGGTCCCAACACCGGCGGCATGGGGGCGTACTGCCCTGCCCCGTTGGTGAAGGCCGCCGACTTGCGCCGGATCGAGGAACAGGTCCTCGTCCCCGTCGTCCACGCGATGAAGCGTTCGCGCCGCCCGTTCCGCGGCGTCCTCTACGCCGGTGTGATGATGACCAACCAAGGGCCCAAGGTTCTCGAGTTCAACGTCCGCTTCGGCGACCCCGAATGCCAGCCGCTACTCATGCGTCTGCGCACGGACTTGCTCGATGTCCTCAACGCCACCGTCGATGGCAAGCTCGATGAACTCGGGCATCTCGATTGGGACCC
>JBGTKH010000510.1:0-23147 GCA_041744735.1 Pirellulaceae bacterium
CATGACGACAGTGTCTATTCTCGCGGTCCCGAACGATCAAGGTGGCCGCTCGTACCTTGCCGTGGCTGGAGACCGGCGGTGTGATGGGAAGACGCCCGGCGAAGCGCTCGATTCGATGACCGCTCAGCTTGATCAACTCGAATCCAGCACGCTGGTCGTGCTGCAAAACCATCTCCCCGATCAATTCTTCACGGCCGAACAGCGCACGCGACTGGAACAATTGATGACCCGTTGGCGTGCGGCGCGGGACGACGGGTCGGAACACTCGCCGGAAGAGCAAGCCGAGTTAGTTGCGCTGGTTGACGCGGAAGTGCGAGCCGCTGGCCGACGGGCGCAGGCGATGGTTGACGAGTTGTCCAAATGAACCCGCATTATCAGGCCGTTGCGGAACGAGCGGGGCACCGTTGCGAATACTGTCGTGCGCCGGAAGCCATTTTCAACTTTCCCTTCGAAGTAGAACACGTTATCCCGCCGCACCGAGGCGGCGACGAGACGTTGGACAACCGGGCTCTGGCATGCCGCTCGTGCAATCTCTTCAAAAGCGATCACACGGAGTACCAAGATATACAAACGCAAACGACGGTTCGGTTGTTTCATCCGCGACAGGAAACGTGGAACGAGCATTTCCACGTCGATGTTGAAACGGGATCGATCATCGGAAAGACTGCGATCGGCCGAGCAACACGCGACATGCTCCACATGAACTCGAACAGTCAACGCGCCGCTCGGCTTCAATGGATGAGACTGGGCCTGTTTCCTTGATGGAGCTGCCGCAACGGGGAAATCGAGGCCCTGCAGACAATCATCGATCAACGATCAGGACCGGACTAGTTCGTTAGGGCTTTCAAGGCGTCCTATTCCGCCAATGTCTCGGCGATGCTGCGGTCGAGGATCGCTACCATCTCTTCGATTTGTTCGGCGGTCGTGATCAGGGGCGGGCCGAAGGCGATCCAGTGCGGGTCGAAGCGGCAGAGCAGGCCGTGGTCGAGTGCGCGGCGGCCGATGCGTACGCCAATGGCTGCGCTGTCGGCAAATCGCTCTTTGGTCGCGCGGTCGCGCACGAACTCGATGGCTTGAAATAAACCTTTGCCGCGGATGTCGCCGATGATTTCGTGTTTTGTAGCAAGCTGTTCGAAGGCCGCGCGCAGACGCTCGCCTTGCAAGCGCACGTTGGCCAGTAAGTCGCGCTCGAGAATCTCTTGCAGCACGGCGATGGCGGCGGCACACGAGATCGGATTGCCTTCGAAGGTGTGCCCTTCGACAAAGCCGGGGTTCTCGGAAATCGGGCCCCAAAAGACGTCGCCGATCGACCGGCGGCAGATCATCGCCGAAATCGGCGCGTAACCGCTGCCCAACCCTTTGCCCAAACACAACACGTCTGGCGTGACACCGAACGTCTCCGCCGCAAACATCTGGCCCGTGCGGCCGATGCCGGTGATGATTTCGTCGAAGATCAGCAGCACGTTGTGGCGGTCGCAAATGTCGCGCAGGATCGGCAGGTATTCTTCCGGCGGATCGATCACGCCACCGGTATGGCCGATCGGCTCGACGATGATCGCGGCGACGGTGTCGGGGTCTTCCATGTCGATCACGTCGCCCACGATCGTCGCGCACGTGATGCCGCATTCGGGATAGCTCTTGCCGAACGGACAGCGGTAACACGTCGGCGGGAAGACGTGCAGAAAGCCGGGGGCCAGCGGTTCGTTCACCGTCTTGCGCGATTTCAAACCCGACGCCGACAGCGACGCCATCGTCGAACCGTGCCACGAAAGATACCGCGAGATGATTTTGTATTTGCCCGGATTGCCCGTCAGCTTGTGATATTGCCGCGCGAGTTTGATGGCCGCTTCGGTCACCTCCGATCCGCCGCATTGAAACTTAACGACCGACAGGTCGCCCGGTGCCAGTTCCGCCAACAGATTCGCAAGCTGTACCGCCAGCGGATTCGTGCCGTGCATCGCAGGCGAGAAAGCCAGCGTGTCGAGCTGCCGGCGAATCGCCTCGATCACACGGCGATTGTTGTGTCCCAGCGACGCCACGTAGATGCCCGAAATGGCATCCAAATATCGCTTGTCGTGCACGTCCCAATAATACACGCCGTCGGCACGAGCCATGATCAGCGGTTGCTTCGACCACTCGGCCATCTGATCACGGACAAAGATCTGCCGCAAGAATCGCTGCTCGGTGGTTTGTGCGTAGGGGATCAACTCAGGCAGAATTGCGGTGGAACTCATGTTTCGTGCGCTGTGTTTTGTCACTCGTTCCCAAGCTCCAGCTTGGGAACGCAAGTCCAGGACGCTCGGCTTCGATGACGCGAAGCAGAGCTTCGCATACTTCGGTTCCCAAGCCGGAGCTTGGGAACCAGGTAAAAGTCGACGGCCTCGGAGGGCCATCGTACGAGGTATGACAATTGAAACGGTCTAGATCTTGTTGCCGATCGCTTTCAATTGCTCAGCGCTGGGAAATTCCCGCACGCGGAAACGCTCCGGGTAGCGGTCGTACATCGGTTCGAGCATGTCGCCAACGATCTTGGCTACTCTTTCCCACTGGCCCGCGGCCACAATCGAGCCGTCCTTGCCGTCGTTTTTGCCGCGGAAGAACATGAGCCGATCGGTCCGCGGCAGCAACGCCTCGACGCCCTCGGGCCACACGCAGTAACTGAAGATTTCGCCGGTCCCTTTCTCTTCGATCCCCGAAAAAGTCGCCACGTAGGCCGGATCACCCGTGCGCTGATTCAACTGATCCAGCAAATCCTTTTGTTCGCCGTACTCCTGTCCCAGCGACTGCACCTGAAGCAGTTTTAGCAGTTTATACGACGAGCGGTCCTTGTCGGGCAGCCACGTGGTCCAGTCGTCGCCGTCCAACCGAAACGCGATCGCGGTGATCGGCCGCGGCTGCTGAAGTGCCTTCTCGGCGAATGTGGCCATGACGATCAGACCATCGTCATCCTCCGTGCCAGTGATCAGCAGCGTGTCGCGGTTGGGGATCATTGCCACGTATTCGCCTTGCACGGGAAGTTGGCGAATCACGTCCAGCAACACCAGCCGCGACGCATCGTAATTGTCGCCCGTGGCCGAAACATACACGCCGTCGCGCGGGCTGAGGAAAACCTGCTCCGGCATCTGTTTCAGATTATCGCGAGCCGCCTCCAACGCCTCGTAAAACGTGACGCCCCAGTCATCCAAATCGCCCTGTTGGATCAGCCGCATCGAGTCGGGCATGTCGTACACCAAACCGACGGCCAGATGCTCGCCGATGATCTGCTGCGGCCAGTTGGCTTCCGCCGCGCCGGCCGCTTCGAGTTGCAACATCGTGAATTCGCCGTACGACCGCGACCGCACGCTGGGCAACAGGTCGGGATGCACGTCCTCGAACAGTTCGGGCAACTCCTTGCGGTCGGCGAACCAATTTCGCACAGCGGTGCGCACGACCTGCTCTTTGGTTTCCGGCGCGGCCGAACAGAATTCGTCGTACATATTGCCCAAATTCATGATCGGCCACGGCTCGCCCAACGGCCGCAAGCGAAACTGGTGGCGATCGTAATCGAGCTTCCGCGTCTCGCCCGCGCGGCGCACGCCATCCATCACCAGCCTGGCAAACTTATCTTTGCCAGCCGGCCCAAAGATCTTGTCGAGAATGCCCATCGACGCTACTCCGCGAACGCGCTGCTTCCATTAGCGACATTCACTGTAACCGACGGGCAGGCAAAAATCGACAGGCAATTTTCAATTTCGAGGGGATGGTGACGGGGCAGTCCAAATGGTAACCCGACGCGTAAGCGAGGGAGTCCAACGTTGCCTCGCCGGCGCCCCCTCGCTTACGCGTCGGGTTGCTATGCATGGAGCATGGCGTCGATTCAAGATGGGCGGACCACTAGTGCTTCGTCAAAGTTTAAAAGTGGGGTAAGCATCCTGCTTGCCAATCCGATTTCGTCCCAGAAACGCAAGCTGGAAGCTTACGCCACGCAGTTGGCCAACCCTAAAACTAAGCTGTGACAAAGCACTAGCGGCTAGCCGGTTCGTGCGCAGTCACCGGCTCCGAGTGCTCGCCGTTGTGGAGAAAACTCCGATTGCAGCCCTCTTTGACGGCCGTGTCGAGCGCTTCCTGCGTGCGTTCCAGCAGCTTCTGCGAGCTGTCCCCTTGCCGGGATTCGGCTACGCCTAGGCTGATCGTGAATTGAAATTGAGCCCCAGGCACAGGCAATTTGCACCGCGCGATGGCGTTGCGCAGCCGTTCGGCCACTTTCACGGCGTCATCCAGTCGGGCACCGGGCAGCAGCAGGGCGAACGTATCGTCGTCGTAGCGGGCCACGTGATCCATGTCGCGCATCGCCGCCTCCAAAAACTGAGTGGCGGCCCGCAGCACGATCTCGGCCGTTTGCTTACCGCGCTGCTTGACGGTGGCCGCGTACTCATCGATCTCGAGCAGGATCACCGACAGCGTTGCCCCGCCGCGTTTCCACTCTGCCACGCGGCGATTCACGTCTTCGCAAAAAGTGGTGCGGTTCGATAGTCCCGTCAGCGGATCAAGACGATCGCTGCGACTGGCGGACTTATCATTGTTGGAGTCGTGGGCGGCCGATGAGGACGGCTCGCTCCGCGGCAACCGCGCTGGACCAAGCTGTGACTTGTCAACCAGCGGGTGGCAGTTATCGCCGTCGTGCCATTGGCCTCGATCGCGGCCCGCTTCTTTCGACGAATACAGTGCCACGTCGGCCCGCTTGACCAGCGACTCGGAGTCCTCGTTGGGTCGATACTGAGCCAGTCCGGCACTCGCCGTCACACGCAACTGACGACCTTCGAATTGAAAGCTGGTGGCACCAATCGCGGCGCGGATGCGTTCCGCGCCGATTCTCGCGCCGGTGATTTCGGAACCGGGAAAAATGATGGCAAATTCTTCGCCACCGTAGCGTGTCACCACTTCCGTATCGCGAGCTTGGCGGCGCAGCACGCGGGCCACGCCGCGCAACACTTCGTCGCCCGCCTGATGTCCGTAGGTGTCGTTGAACTTCTTGAAATGGTCGACGTCAATTAGCAGCACCGACGTGGGGCGCCCGTTGCGGCGGAATTCGGCCAGGCAGCGGGACATCTCGTCGTCGAACGCCCGGCGGTTGGATAGCTTGGTCAATGCGTCGGTGCGGGCTTCGGCCACGTGCGATTCGATAAGCTGTGCTTGTTCGTTCAGCTTCTTCTCGGCGGACTCTAACTGATTCTGCATCTGCTCGTTGGCCTCGATCAGCTTGGCCATCGCCGACAGCACGTCGTCGGGACCCTGATGCTCGATGGCCCGCAATTCGTCGCTGATCTCTTGCACTCGCGTGCTGTGGTCATCGACGTTGGCCGCCATGTGGGCCGCCAAATCGTACAACCGGGCCACGACTTCTTTCGCGCGATCCCCCGACGAGCGATCACCGGGGCTGTCCATCGGCACGGGCGAACCGCTGAGGATCGTCCGCAGCCACCATCCCGCCGCCAACCCCACGGTCGCCGTCGTTGCGGCAATCAATAAGTCAATGATTTGCAGTGACATGGACGTACCACCCCTGTGTTATGAGTGACCGCGCGCCGGCCACAACGCCAGCAAGCTGACAACCCCTAACGTGTAGATACGTCGCCGCCAGTGCAAGTCAAACGCGCCGTGCAAAGAGACACGGCCAATCACTTTTTCAAACTGCGGACATCTTGTGGAGCTTCAATGAATGAGCGCTCCAGTGCAAAGAGGCACGCCAATGCCCGCCGCGTCCGTTTCGCCCTATTTGTCTCTTAGGCAAGTCCGGCTTATTAATTTACCCGTAGCCGAAGTCGCCAGACTTTGGAGGATCGGCCAAACTCTGGCGAGTTCGGCTACGCTGATTGGTACGTCCTTATCCGGGACTTGCCTTACGTCCTTTGCGCTGCCACCCTACAATCCCCCGCGGTAAAAAGAAGTGGTGGGTCGAGCTTTCGCGTCCCTCACCCCACCGGTGCGAGAGCGCTGAAGACTCGACCCACCCCCGAACTTGCCCTCTTCCCCGCGCAGAGGGAAGTTGCTGCGCGTTGTTCCGCGCACGACGGTCAACACGAATGTAACAGAGGCGTCCGCTGATCGGTTGACCGCGCCACCATGGCGATGGCCGACAGCAACTCGTCCGGGTCCACGGGCTTAGTCAGAAAGTGTTCGACATCCAGCCCTTCGCTGGCCAGAGTGTATTCCTCGATCGCCGAGCCCGTCACGATGATCACAGGAATGTCGTGCAAGCCGTAGTCCTCACGCATATCGGACAAAACCTGCCAGCCATCTTTTTTCGGCAGGTACAAATCCAGCAAAATCACGTCCGGGCGGGGAGCATGCGTGAACTTTCCCTCGCAGTTCAAAAACTCCAGCGCTTCCACACCGTCGCGGATTAACGTCAGGCGGTGCTTCAGCGGGCTGCCGCGCAGCACTTCGATCACCACGCGAGCATCCAGCATGCTGTCCTCGACCAACAGAATCTCCAGCGTCCGGCGAATCATGGCAGGTCTCATGGAATAGTTCCTCTTTGCAGCCAGCGTTTGATGTGCTCGGTAGCCGAAGTCGTGAGACTTCGGACCCCTCAAAAATCCCGAAGTCTCACGACTCCGGCTACGACTGTTCCGGGGGTTCAAAAGGCCGCTGTCTGCTGACGGCGATCTCTCTGTTCTGTCTCAATGCGTTGATACACTTCATCGCGATGAACCGGGGTGCAGGCCGGCGCGGAAATGCCCAGCCGCAGCGTTTGCCCGCTGACTTTCAAAACCGTCAATTCCACGTCGTCGCCGATACGAATCTTCTGGCCGATTTTTCGGGTTAGTACAAGCATTGACACGCCTCCTTGCAGGATGTTCATGGTTCTGATTCAGCGGCTTCAACCGCCGTCTGCTCATACAAACGAAAAAACGTGCAGAAAGCGCGCGCGAAATTTTCGGATTCGGTAAAGATTTGGAAATTCGCCGCGATTTAGCGGCCGGCCGGCAGACGAGCTAGCAGGTCGAGGGCCGGCTGATAGCGGGGATTCCGCTCCAGGGCGCGCTGGAGACTCAACCGGGCCGCAGCATGGTCGCGCTGCGCCAGCTCGACCAACGCTCGGTTATAAAAGCACTCCGGCCGCTGCGGAGCTAATGCCGTACAGATACGCAGCGCCTGCAACGCTGCATCATGTCGGCCGAGCCGGAATGCGCACACGGACTGATAGAAGTGCGACCAGAAGTTTTGCGGCTCCAGATCGGCCGCAAGTTCAAAGTGCTCGGCGGCGACCTCCAACTCGTGATCTCGCAACCGCGCACGCCCCAACGCCAACTGATCCCACGCAGTCAACGTGCCCTGGGCAGCTAATTGCGAGGCACGCTGTCGTGCTTCGCTCGCCTCGGCCGTCAGCCCCAAGGCTTCCGCATATCTCTCGCGCTCCAAGTACAGTACGAGACTTGGTGAGGAGAATGATTCCGCTTGCTCTAAGATGCGCAATGCATCTCGCCGCGATTGATCGTCGTCCGATTGGCGGGCGCGCAAATCAGCCCAGAGGATGCCAACGTCCAGCAAGTCCAGTTTCATGGTCTCGGCCACCGCCGGATCAGCGGGGGCCGAACAAGCAGCCAGCAGCGCGTCGCGAGTCTCCCATGTCGTGCGGCAGTACCGGCCGAGTTGCCGCTGTTGTTCGTCCGTCAATTCCTCGAAACCGTGTGCCATCCGCAACTGCTCGGCCAGCGCGTGCAGCCGGTCGGCCAATTGCAGTTGGTTGGCCTTCTGCAATTCGGCCGCCAACTGGAGTTTTAATTCTGCGTGACCGACAGCGCTTCGAGCGGCTTCCAGCCCATCCTGCAGCACGCGCGTGGCCGCGACATAATCTCCGTCATCCAGTTGCCGACGGCCCTCGGCCAAATCGTTCTCGGCCCGCTGGACCTGTTGGCCAACGTGCACCCAACTGTAACGACCGAAGCCCACGGCCGTGATTGCAATGACAACAACCAGTGCAATCATCGCCAGCGAAAACGGCTGCCGGCGGCGCCATTTGCTCCAACGCTCTTGCATGCTGCGATTGCCCGCACCAATCAGCGGCATGGCCTGCAGATGACAACGCAAATCGGCCGCCACTTCCGCAGCACTGGCATACCGATCCATCGGCTCGCGTGCCAAACACTTCTGCACAATGTCCGACAGCCCCACGCTGATCTCAGGCTTCAATTGAAACAGCTCTCCCGTATTCGCTTCCGCCCTCTCCATCCGTTGCGTCCCGTTAACCTTTCCCTCCAGCGCCTCACGCAAAATCTTCCCCAGCGCATATACATCGCTGCGAATATCCACGGCCGTCGGCGCCCGCCGCCCGTTGCGCACCGCCGCCAACACCTGCTGCTGCTCCGGCGACATGTAATCGGGCGTTCCGCCAAAATTCCCGGCGACGCTTTCGCCACGCGTGATCGGTTCGCGCGCCAAATGAAAGTCCAGCAGCATTGGTTGACCGTCCGGCGCGACCAACACGTTGGACGGCTTGAGATCCAGGTGCACCAGGCCGCGCTGGTGCACGTGTTCCAATGCGTCGGCCAGACACGCACCCATCCAACAAATCGTCTCCACGTACGAGCGGCAACCAATGAACCGCCGCACCGGCCCGGACGAAGGAATCTGCGCCGCGTGCGGTGGCTTGATCATGTCAAGCGCCGCGAGAAGGTCGCTGCCCTTTCGAGGCTGACTTCTACGCTCATTAAGTCGCGACAAAACATCGGCCAACGTGGCACCGCCAAGATACGGCATGCCGAACGCTCGAATGTGCCTCTCTTCGTCGTCGTAGATGAACAGTAGCGGCACGATGTGCGTGTGCTGCAGTCGTGAGAGCAACAAATGTTCGCGGCCGTCGTTGGGTGTGACTTTGACAACCACCAGTCGCCCGGCCAATTGCGGTTCCTCGGCCAGAAACACGCGCCCCAATGCGCCGCGGCCCAACTCGGCCAGCAACTGCAGCGGCCCCAGCGTTTCGCCCACTTCGGGCATGTGCGCGGCTCTGGCTGGCTGCACAAGCTGATGGCACTCCAGCAAGACCTGAATCTCGTCACGCCACTGGGGAAACCGCCGCACGAACTCATCGGCCGACATCTGCTCACCGAAGTCCTCGCGCAAGCAAATCTCTTCATACACCAATCGCACGGCGGCTTGCGGCTGTTGGCGAAGCCGCGGAAATCGCGTCAGGAACTCTTCGGCACACGGACGTTCGCCGCGCCGCCAGCACGCGCCCATTTCATCGGCCAGTTGCAAGGCGAGACTTTCTGTTTCGCTCGCCGGTGTCGCAGAAATTGCGGCCGACGAGTCGTCCCGATTCGTGACACTCTCGCTGCCGTGTGGATTGGCATCGACCATCCAACGTTCCTCGTTTCCTGTCCCCTATCCCCTGTCCCCTATCCCCTCGGATGCGACGACTTCCGACTTGCGTTTCTGCGCCAACCGACCCGCCAAGTCGTAAAGAATGCGCCGCACGCTGCTCTTGTGAAGACCGGTACGCTCGGCGATCTCCTCCAAAGAAAATCCTTGCCGCTTCATCTCCAGCAATTCATGATGATCGGGCGGACAGAGATCGAGAATCTGCTGCCACGTATCGCCCGCTTGTACCTGTTGACTGGGCTTCGCTGAGGTCGGCCCTGCAACTTGGTCGCTGGCGTCACCGAGTGTCAGCTCCAATTCAAGCGATCGGCGCTGCTGGCGCGAGCGGTCAATGAATCGGTTGCGCGCGGCTTTCGCCAGGAACGCACGCAACTGTTCGGGATTGGAAAAACTCCAGTCGCTATCGCGAAAGCGGTCCAGCACGTCGGCCCACATCGACTGCACCACGTCGATGGAATCGAACTTGCGGCGCAGCGATGGTGAAAGCTGCCGCCGCACCACCATGCGCAGGTACGGTTCATATTGGCGAATCAACTGCTCCGCCGCAGTCGCGTCGCCGTTGCGTAGTCTTTCTAGCAAGTTGTCCGCGTTGTCGGTATTCATGAAATCTGGCCCGGCCCCGGCAAAAGCAAATCGAGCAACAGCACGTGTGCGCACGCATCCTGTCCCATCTCGGCCCGCTTGCGAGCCTGTCGCAAATTCTGGCGAATTATGTCATAGGTGGCAGCCGACGCCGCGGCTGCAGCGGCCAGCCACAATAGCAAGCTGAGCCGCTCCAGCAGGCTGTCGGGATCGCTTACGAACAGGCTCAGAGCATCGAGTAACTGCTGCCAGATTTCTTCAAGGAACGACCATTGATCCGCCATAAAATTGGCCACGACTTCAAACTGCGCACCAACCAACTGCACGTCAGCACCGCACAGCCCAGGCAGCATTTGCGAACAAAATACGAACGACGGATCAACTGCGTCAGCAGCAGCGGGCTCTTCGGTCACGGCAGTTGTGGCTTCGAAGGTCGCGGATTCAGATTCGTGCTCCGTCGAGCCGCGATTGCCGCGATACGCTGCGATGTCTACCGCAGTTGCGACAACAACCTCGGGCAATTCGGATTGGTCATCAGTGGACAATTCGGCCGCTGCGCGGGTGTGAGACACACTTCCCACGTTCGACGAAGCGGGAAGACCCACAAATTGAGAACCCAAAGGCATATTGAAGTCGGCATTCGTCACCGAGTTGCCGCTGCCCACGACAAGCGGCGCGCTGCCCGAGGGGCGACTTGCCGGGACCTCGACGTAGCCCGGCGACGGGCCGCCACCTACTGGTCCGCCGTCGTCGGTTCCACGATCTCCGTTTGACACCGTGATCTGACTCGACACAGTGCTGGTGTGCGCATTGATCACGACGAAAGTATGGTCGCTGCTGTTGTTCGGAGTCGAGATTGTCGTCTCGGCCTCAATCGATACCGACGCGGGAACGTCAACCACAATCGGGACGACAACCGTCACCGTTTCCACCGCGTCAGCCGCAATGTCGACGATATCGGCCACGATGGGCACGGCGTTAATCGTGGATTCAGTGGCATCCGTCACGATCTCGACAACGTCAGGGACAATCGGAACGACATCAGTCACCGCTTGAATCTTCTCAACGACGGTCTCGACAGCATCGACCACGATGGGCACGTTATCAATCGTCGTTTCAGCCGCATCAGTCGCAATCTCGACAACATCGGGCACAATCGGGACTTCATCGGTCACCGTTTGAATCGTCTCAACGATGGTCTCGACGACATCGGTCACGACGGGCACGGCGTCAATCGTGGATTCAGTGGCATCCGTCGCACTCTCGACGGCGTCGGGCACAATCGGGACATCATCGGTCACCGTTTGAATCGCCTCAACGATGGTCTCGACGACGTCGCTTACGACGGGCACATCATCAATTGTCGATTCAGCGGCATCCGTCGCACTCTCGACGGCGTCGGGCACAATCGGGACATCATCGGTCACTGTTTGAATCGTCTCAACGACGGTCTCGATGACATCGGTCACGATGGGCGCGTCATGAAACGTGGATTCAGCGGCATCCGTCGCGATCTCGACGGCGTCAGGCACAATCGGGACGTCATCAGTCACCGTTTGAATCGTCTCAACGACAGTCTCGACCACAACGGCCACGACGGGCACGTCATCAATTGTGGATCCAGTGACATCAGTCACAATCTCGACCACGTCAGGGACAATCGGGACGTCATCCGTCAACGTTTGAATCGTCTCAACGACGGTCTCGACGACATCGGTCACGACGGGCACGGGCACGGCATCAATCGTGGATTCAGCGGCATCCGTCACAATCTCGACCACGTCAGGCACAATCGGGACGTCATCAGTCACCGTTGGAATCGTCTCAACGATGGTCTCGACGACATCGGTCGCGACGGGCACGTCATCAATCGTGGATTCAGTGGCATCCGTCACGATCTCGACCACGTCAGGGACAATCGGAACGTCATCAGTCACCGTTTGAATCGTCTCAACGACGGTCTCGACGACATCGTTTACGACGGGCACGTTATCAATCGTAGATTCAGTGGCATCCGTCGTCGTCTCGACAACGTCGGGGAGAATCGGGACGTTATCCGTCACCGTTTGCGTTGTCTCAGCGGCGGTTTCGAAAGCATCGGCCACGATGTGCACGTCATCAATGGTGGTTTCAGCGGCATCCGTCGCGAAATCGACAACATCAGGCACTATCGGGACGTCATCAGTAACCGATTGAATCGTCTCAACGACGGTCTCAACGAGATCGTTCACGACGGACACGGCGTCAAGTGTGGATTCAGTGGCATTAGTCGTTATTTCGACAACGTCGGGCACAAACGGGGCGACGGCGGGCGCTGTTTGCTCAGTATCAGCCGCGGTCTCGACGACATCGTCCATGATCGGAACGGAATCAATCGTGGTTTCGGCAGCATCAACGGCGATCTCGACGACGTCAGGCACAATTGGAACGACATCGGTCTCTGTTTGCACGTTGTCAGCCACGGTCTCGACGACATCCGCCACGATTGGCGCGTCGTCAATCGTGATCGGCGCGGCATCTTCCTCGATCACCGCATCGTTACCGAGCGAAACCACGCTCTCATCGCTGACGACGGCGGTTGAGTTTTCATCGAGGCCGACGTGTATCGTTGATTCGACGCTCACACTGACTTCACTGCCGGACTCCGGAGTGTCGCCGCCTGCTGCACTTTCTATCGAGGCGTGCACATCGGCCACATTTTCGACAGTTAACACCACGGCGAGTTCGGCGGCAACCGTTGCGAGCGGCTCGTCGGCGGGCGCCGGATCGAGCACAACGCTAGCGTTGATGTCGTTTGTCGTTTCGATCGGCGCTTGAGCATGGCTCTCATTCGCGACGGTGACTTCAATCGCGGGAGGCTCGATGTCAGGCAGAACCGCAGCGTCGGCAAACACTCCGATGCCGCACAGTGCCAGGCGGTCTTCCAGCGACATGCCTCGCAACTTTGTGTGGAAGCGGCCGTGCGAGCCGCGAACAGATTTGGCCCGTTTTCTGCGGGAAAACGCGGCCCATTTGGCACCCATCTGCGACCACATGGCACTTACCTCCTCGGCCAGAAGTCGTCAGTCGAACCGCGGTGGGTTGTTCCTTTTTCCTCGAGACGAGGCCACCGCACATTGTCCAGGGAGAGCCAATATAGATCGCCGCAACCATTCGCTGCAACGGCAGAATTTTGTTGTTGGCGACGCGGCGACGCGACTTGCGTTGAACGATACTATAGCCGTGTGACGTTCCGATCGCCGGGGATGACGCGCAAGATTTCGACGCGCTCGTTGGCTTCGCGGTGGAAAATCACATAACGTCCCACGACGCTTGCCCGAACTCCTTCGCCAAGATGCGGCTGTAATTCGCCGATCGACGGGTTCTGCGCAATTAACACGCACTTGGCCTCGATCTTATCCACCCATGCCAAGGCCGCGGCCGGCTTATCCTTGGCAATGTAGTTGAGGATGTCGACCAGATCTTGATGCGCTGCCGATGTGTAGAACGGTTTGCTCATTGCCCACTGCTGGCATGTTGAAATTCGGCAGCTCTGGTACGCAAATCGGCGAACATCATGTCGTGATCGATCAGATCGCCGGCATCAGCTTGTTCGATCCCGATTTGGACCTGCTCTCTCAATTGCTCACGTGAAATCAGCAATTGGACGCATTCACCTATTACCTCATCGGTCGATGCAAATCGACCCGATGCAACGAGACTCTCGACAAACGCCTGCTGATCAGGAGGAAGATTGATGTTCATCCAGACTTCTCCGATTCGGATGTGGGCGACCAACGTAGATTTGCCGCAATGCCGCTTCGCGGACCTTATTCTACGCCCATCACGTTGGTACAATCAACCTGTTGGAATTTTGCCGTAAAATGGCGCAGCGCGGGAGGTGCTGCGATAATGCGCAGTCCGCGCAGTGTTTCGCGCTGGCGGAAGATTTCCACCGTCGCTTCGATCACGTAGTCGATGTGACTCTGTGTGTACACGCGACGCGGGATCGCCAGCCGCACTAATTTCATCGGCGGAGAGGCGGCTTCGCCCGTGTCGGGATCGACGCGGCCGAACATGACGCTGCCGATTTCGACGGCGCGGATGCCGGCGTGGCGGTACAGGGCACACACCAGCGCTTGGCCGGGGAATTGGGCGGGCGGAATGTGCGGGCAGAAGGCGGCTGCGTCGATGTACACGGCGTGGCCTCCCGGCGGCTCGACGATTTGAATCCCGGCCTGTTGCAAGTGTTCGCCCAGATATTGCACGCTGCGCAGGCGGTACTGCAAATAATTTTCATCGAGCACCTCAGTAAATCCCTGCGCCATGGCTTCCAAGTCGCGCCCCGCCAGGCCGCCGTACGTGACGAAGCCTTCGGTCAGAATCAACAACCGGTCGGCGCGCTCGGCCAGCGAGTCGTCGCGCAGCAGCAACACGCCGCCGATGTTGACCAGCCCGTCTTTCTTCGCACTGATCGTGGCGCCGTCGGCCAGATCGAACATCTCGCGCGCGATCTCGCGCGCCGATCGATGTTGCTGGCCCGGCTCGCGGAGCTTGATCAGGTACGCATTTTCGGCGAACCTCGCGCCGTCGAGAAACAGCGGAATGCCGTGCTGCCGGCAGATTGCTTTCGTCGCTTTGAGATTGGCCAGACTGACCGGTTGGCCGCCGCCACTGTTGTTCGTCACGGTGATCATGCACAGCGGAATGCGCGACGCCCCGACGCGCTGGATGAGGGCTTCGAGCTTGTCAGTGTCGATGTTGCCTTTGAAGGGATGACGGCTGCTCGGCCGCGTGCCCTCGTCAATTACCAAGTCGACCGCTTCAGCGCCCGAATGTTCAATGTTGCCACGCGTGGTGTCGAAGTGATTGTTGCCGGGAATCACCTTCCCTTCGCCGCCGACCAGTTCAAAGAGAATCCGTTCGCTGGCCCGCCATTCCATGCGACACGTAGCGGAATTCGCAAGAGTTCCGAAGTTTCAAATGTATGTCGTAGCGGAATTCGTGAGAATTCCGAAGTTTCACAACTTCGGCTACGGGTCTAAAACGCCATCGAGTCGGTCACGGGCTCTGCAGCAGCGCTGCATCCCCCGGTTCAAACGTCGTCGGTTGCGGCGTGTCCTTGGTGATCATTTTCCAACTCGCGCCAGTTTCGCGGAAGGCGCGGAAATCGATCGGCTGGTAAGCAAACTCTAAATGCGGCGTGTCGATCGGCTTGCCGCCCTGCTGGTGCGAATACATGGCGGCATCGAGTGCCCCGCTGGCGAGCAGCGTTCGCTCGACCGAGTACGGCGGCTGGCCCGTGATGAACAAATGCTGGATCGCGTGCGCGAGGGCTTTGAACAAACAACGGTTGCCCCACGGACCGTTGTAGAACGACGTCGCCAGTGGCCTTTCCTGACCGCGCAGCTTGCAAGCGAAATTCCAGCGGTTCGTGCTGCTGCCGACTTTCAGCACCGTGGCACGCAGGCCGTCTTTGTATGTGATCAGCAGGGCGTGCGCGATGTCGGACTTGCGATCAGGGAGATCGTCGGGAGTTTGCGGCAGCAACTCGTTACGCGGCCGCGTCTGTCTCAGCTCGTCCAGATCGTGTTCGGCGGCCATCGCGGCTTCGACAAGCTGCTTCGACCAGCGTCCCTGCGCGCGTGCCCGATGTAGTGCTTCGCCGGTCACGAGTTCGATGCGCGAAATGCCGGTCTCGCCGCCTTTGCGAAACTCGACCAGCGACTGCAACACTTCCAGAGCGTGGAAGTCGTACGACTCCAATCCGCCGCCGTGAATCGAAACGGCCTCTTCGATCTCCGCCTCGGCCGGCATTTCGATTGCCGGACGACGCTGAGCCAGCGGCACGCTGCTGCCGGCCATCAGCGGAATCCCGTGCTTGACCGCCGTGCCGTACATCTCTTTCGCCCAATCCCAGCGATACGACAGATGCTTGTCGTTGAAGACGGGCACGAACCGCTGCGAGCGTTTCATCACAGCGACGATTTGGTCGAAGAATTCCTTGCGTGGATACATGCGCTGTCCGCGATCGTTCAGCGGATAATCGCCATGTTCGCCGATTAGCAGTACGGCATCGACGGCCAATTCACGCTCACCGAGACACAGCGACGCGTCGATCGTCTTAAACAGCGGGATGCCGAACTGCTGCGATGCCTCGCGGGCCATGTCATTCTCTGGAAACTGATCGGCGTAAAACGCTACCACGTCGACGCCCGGGTCCGTCAGCTTGCCGCTGAACAGATACGGCCGGATGAAGTTTTCGAGAATGTTGTAGGCGTGCGATCGCAGGCGGAACTCGGTGAACACCGCCGCGACTTTCGGCCGTTTCGAGGATCGCTCGGCGCCCGGCAACATCTGTCCAGCCCAAAGCGCCACACCGGCCGCTCCACACTGAGCCATGAATCGCCGCCGGTTAAACGATGTCTCTTCACATCGGTTCATCTCAACTATCCTTTCCGGCTCAAACGCAACCGACGAAGCAGACTTCGCAAAATCACGGCGGGCAAAATCATGGGAAATCCGAACATGATTTTACGCTCCATGATTTTGCATGTGTCTTGCGGCATTTTAGTGCTCTGTCAAATTTAAAAAGTGGGGTAAGCATCCTGCTTGCCAATCCGATTTCGTCCCAGAAACGCAAGCTGGAAGCATACGCCACGAAGTTGGCCAACCCTAAAACTAAGCTTTGACCAAGCACTAGCCAAAAACTCCTAAAGCGGCGACAAGTCGCCGCACTCCAAGGTTGGCTTTCGCCGCGGCCTTCTCAATCATAGTGGCATGAAAGCAATGGTTTTGAAAGAGTCGGCCGACATTCATAGCAGCCCGTTGCAGATGATTGACGTGCCTGATCCGGAACCAGGCGAAGGGGAAGTTCGGCTGAAGGTGAGTTGTTGTGCAATCTGCCGCACGGATTTGCACGTGATCGAAGAGGAACTGCCGCGGCAGAAACGGCCGCTTGTTCCGGGGCATCAAGTGGTCGGTGTGGTGGACCGAACCGGCGCGAATTGCCGGCGGCTGAAGATTGGACAGCGCGTCGGTATCGCCTGGCTGCGCTACTCATGCGGTACATGCCGGTTCTGCGCGGCGGGGCGAGAGAACCTCTGCGAATCTTCGCGCTTCACCGGCTATCACGAAGACGGCGGCTACGCCCAGTACGCCGTCGTGCCGGAAGCTTTCGCGTACGAGTTGCCGCAAACGTTCACCGACGTCGAAGCCACGCCGCTGCTGTGCGCCGGGATCATTGGCTATCGGGCGCTGGAACGCAGCCATCTGCCGCGTGGCGGCAAGTTGGGCATCTACGGCTTTGGCTCATCGGCGCATGTGGTCATCCAAATCGCCCAGCATCGCGGCTGCGAAGTCTACTTTGTCACGCGCGGCGAGCGTCATCGCCAATTGGCCAGTGACATGGGAGCCGTGTGGGTTGGCGAACATGCAGACGGTTTGCCTGTGAAGGTTGACAGCGCGATCATCTTCGCACCGGCGGGCGAACTTGTGCCACCGGCGCTTGCGTCGCTCGACAAAGGAGGCACGTTGGCTCTGGCCGGCATCTACATGAGCGACCTGCCGGCACTAAACTACGAGCGGCATGTGTTCTACGAACGCAACATCCACTCGGTCACCGCCAACACGCGCGACGACGGCCGCCGCCTATTGGCCGAAGCCGCCGAGATTCCCATCCGGCCGCACACAACCACTTACCCACTCGCCGACGCCAACCGCGCGTTGATCGACTTAAAGGACGACAAAATCAATGGCACCGGTGTGCTTGTTGTGAACTGAACCCGAAACATTGCGCGGCCCGCCGGCAAAGATCTGGCCCTCCTTCGCGATGAGACGCTATTAAATTCATGTCTCACTCCACGGGCTTCAAGATACCGCTGGCGGTAACTGCTCCAAGTCAATCTGATCCTTGGCGCGGCCCGAGGCCTGTTTCATCTTTCTGAGCCACTGCAGCGAGGCGAATTTCCGGCCGGCGCTTTCGGCCGCCGAATCGAACAACTCTTCGACGGCTGCGTGCGGATGGCCAGGAATGTAGTCGAAAATGTCCAGAAAGCCGAAATCGGTGACGAGCATCATTAAACGATTCGCGCGAACATGGCCGAGCGTAACAGGAAACGTCTTCTCGACACCTGTTTCCGGATCGATTTCGTTGCCGATCCACTGGGCGTGTACTTCGCTCAAAGCGGCAAAGAGCGCCTGTTCGCTTTCCGTTGTCCGGCGGACGATAACATCCGTATCTTCCGTGGCCCGCACGTAACCGTGATAAGTTACAGCGTGACCACCGATGATCACGAAGGGAACGTTATGCTTCGTAAGCACGTCGATCAGCCGAAACGGGTCGCCAGTTTCCATCAATCACCTCGACGCGCCGGGAACGCAGGTTTCTTCGCAGAAAGTGCCGCAAGCCTGCGGGTGATGAACGAAGCAACTCGAAGGAATCCTGCTGCAAACGAACAAAGCGATCCAGCCGCTGCAGGGGCGTTTCCTGGTCGCGCAGCCGCTGCTGGAATTTCGCTCGGACTTGGATGGCGGCAGTGATGTCAGCGGTCTGGGGTCTCATGGGCAAGTTTCCATTGATTCCTTCTACGATCATAAGCAAACTTGGCAATCGCGGCCAGATAGGTCATCTCTTCCGGCTTCGGGCGTCCGTCCTACAGGGATCACTTCTTCGGCTTGTAGATTTCCGTGGCGGTGCCGAAGTGAACTTCGCCAGCGTTCATCAAGGTTTCGCTGAGCGTCGGGTGTGGGTGAATGGATTCGGTGACGTCGCGTACTTCACAGCCCATTTCAATGGCCAGGACGGCTTCGGCGATCAGTTCGCCGGCACCGGGGCCGACGATGCCGCAGCCCAACACGCGCTCGGTGCCGGGCTCAACGATCCATTTGGTCAAGCCTTCGGTGCGGCCCAAAGCTTGAGCGCGGCCGCTGGCGCCCCAAGGGTACATGGCCACTTCGATCTCGCGGCCGTCGCGCTTGGCTTGCTCCTCCATCAGCCCTGCCCAAGCGATTTCAGGATCAGTGAAGACAACGGCGGGGATGGCCAGCTTATCGAATTCGGCGGGCTGGCCCAGGATTGCTTCGACCGCCACTTTAGCTTCGTGCGAGGCTTTGTGAGCCAACATCGGCTCGCCTGCCACGTCGCCGATCGCGAATATGTGCGGGTCGGCAGTGCGCTGTTGCTTGTCGCAGACGATGAACCCGCGCTCGCTGACTTGGACCTGAGTATTCTCTAAACCAATATCGCGGCTGTTCGGGCGCCGGCCGACGGACACGAGCACGCGGTCATATTGCTCGGTGCCGAACTTGCCGGGACCTTCGAACGCGACTTCAATCGAGTCGTCGCGATCGCCCAGCGAACCGACTTTGGTATTCAGATAAATGCGGTCGTTGAATAATTCCGACAGGCGCTTGTGCAGCGGCTTGACGAGATCGCGATCGGCGCCGGGCAGCAAACCTTCGAGCAATTCGACGACGCTGACCTTCGTGCCCAGCCGCGCGTAAACCGTCCCCATCTCCAGCCCGATATAGCCGCCGCCGATCACCAGCATCGTTTCGGGGATATCGGGCAATTCCAACGCGCCCGTGGAATCCATCACGCGCTTGGATCCAATGTTGAATGCCGGCGGCATGGACGGCAGCGAGCCCGTGGCCAGGATCAGGTGGTCGAATGTCAGTTGAGTCTCTTCGGGAGCCGACTCGCCGCTGGCTTCTAGTCGCAGCGTCGTTGAATTTTCCAGCACGCCCTTGGCGTTGATCACTCGCACGTTGCGGCGCTTGGCCAACTGCTTCAAACCGCCGGACAGCGTGCTGATCACTTTTTCCTTGCGGGCGCGAACTTGATCGACGGTGATCTTGGGCGGTGAGTACTCGACGCCCCAATCGTGACCAAGCTCTTCGACTTCGGCAATCACGCGGGCCACGTGCAGCAAGGCCTTGGAGGGAATGCAGCCGCGCAGCAGGCACGTGCCGCCCAGACGCGGATCGGCTTCGACCAGCGTCACTTCCGTGCCTTCATCGGCTGCCAGAAACGCCGCCGCATAGCCACCCGGCCCGCCACCGAGAACCACAAGTTGCGTGTGCATGATTAACTAGCGCGACAAGAATTCGACGACCGTGTTGGCGTCCACTGGCAAGCTGATGTCGCTGGGGCCGGGGTTGCCTTGAACCGTGATCCGCAGCGCTTCAGTATCCGTTGTGATCCAATCCAGCGGCTCGGCGGAACTGTCGCCGACAACACCACGATAATAGTTTTGCAGATTCTCGCGCGGCCGAACCGAAACCACGTCGCCGGGACGCAGGATATACGACGGCTTCGTGACCTTCGCGCCGTTGACTTGGAAATGGCCGTGGGTGACGCCTTGCCGAGCCTGGGGGCGGGTCTTGGTAAAGCCGGCGCGGCGAATCACGTTGTCCAGCCGCTGCTCGCACATCAGCAGCAACTGTTCGCCGGTGTTGCCCTTCATGGCGCTCACTTTATCGAAGTAGCGCCTAAGCTGCCGCTCACCCAGCCCGTAATAGTGCTTGATCTTTTGCTTGGCCATCAAGGCCGAGCCATAGTTCGAGGGCCGGCGTGCTCGGACGTGCATTCCCGGCGGGTTTTCGCGCCGGCCAGCGGCCCGCGTGGTCCCGGCACCCTCGTAAATCATGCTACCCAAGCGACGGTTGATGCGCGCCTTGGGACCAGTGTAACGAGCCATGCAGCAATCTCTCCTACAACAGCGAAGTTCGGCGAAAGCGGACTATCTTGACCGATTTTCGGCCACAAGACAAGGGGTGCTTTGGTGGATGGTAGATTGAACTTCGCTCGCGGTTTGCAGTGCCAGAATGGTTTGCGGCAATCCGGAAAGTGCGTCGATGGACAGGTTGGCCAGCGTATTGCGGACGGTAAAGAGCCGATTGACAGGCACGCTGAGGGCATCAACTCCGAATGCGGTGAGGGCAATCGCCGCGGCGGGGTCGGCGGCCATTTCGCCGCAAACGGTTAGGCTGCGGTTGGCGGCGCGAACGGCGGTGGCGACGTCGTAAATCATGCGCAGCACGCCGGGATGCAACAGGTCGTTGGGGCCGCTGCCCACCGGGTCGTCTCGGTCGATACCCAGGGCCGAGGCCAGCAGATCGTTTGTTCCCAAAGAGAAATAGTCGACGCGGCGGGCCCATGCCGGAACCATCGCCGTGGCGGCGGCGACTTCAATCATGATTCCCAGAGGCACGTCGGCGGAAAACTCCAAGCCGTCGCGCTGCAATTCGTCGCGCGCTTGTTGCACCGTTTCGAGCACGAAATCAAGCGTTTCGGTGCGCACGATCAGCGGTACAACGATGCGCGCCGGCCCGTCGGTAGCCGCTCGCAGGATCGCGCGGACCTGATCTTTGAAGAGTTTTTGCAGCGGCGGCGAGTCGAGCACCAATCGCCAGTCGTAGGCCGCGGCCGACGATGCTTGGAGATGTGCCAAGTGCGCCAGCTTGTCGGGCCGCAAGTCAAACGTGCGGATACTCGCCGGGCGACCGTCGAGCAGGCTCAGTAGCTTGCGATAGATGCCGACCTGCTCTTCCTCTGTCGGCAGCGTCCGCCTGGCGAGAAACAGAAACTCGGTGCGGAATAGACCGACGCCGCTGGCCTGTTGGGCAACCGCCCGCGGCACTTCGGCCAACAAGTTGATATTCGCTTCAACGCGCGGCAGGCCGGCGCCCCATGTGGTCGTCTCGCTCCGCGAAACGGCACCCTGTTCTTTGTAGCCGAAGTCGCCAAGACTTTGGCCGCCAAGACTTTGGTCGCCAAGACTTTGGTCGCCAAGACTTTGGCTGGGCACACTCGTGCCCCAAAGTCTGGCGACTTCGGCTACGCCCTCGAACATCGCGCGATGCGACGCAATCAACTCCTGCGTAGGATCGAAATACACGACGCCCGCCGCGCCATCGACCAGCAGTTGCTGCCCGTCGCGCACGCGCGACAAGACATCGCGGGCTTGGCCGACCATGGGAATGTTCAGCGTGCGAGCCAAGATCGCGGCGTGGCTTTGCGGGCCGCCGTGTTCAACGACCACCGCCGCCAGCTCATCCTGGTCAACCGAAAACAGATCGATCACCGATGCCTCGCGGGCCACCAGCACCAGCCGATCACCCGCCGCGTCGGATCGAGCAGGCCGCGGCTGCAAGTGCCAAGAGATGCGGCGGAACACGTCTTTGACGTCGTAGATTCGTTCTTGAAAGTAGCGGTCCTTTAGTTTTTGAAACACGATGACGTATTTGTCCAGCGTCTGACTCAGCGCCCCGTCCGCTGTCGCGCCGGCGTCGATGCAATGGCCGAGATCTTGCTGAATCGAACGGTCTTGCAACAGCATGAGCTGCGCCTGTAGGATCGCGCCGTGGTACTCGCCCACGAGCGACGAGATGCGTTGACTCAGCCGCGTCAGTTCTTCGCGTGTTTGCTGCATTGCCACGTCGAGCCGCCGCTGCTCTTCGGCCGGATCGCTCGCTAGGACGTCTGCCGCTGTCGGCCTCTCGAAGCCGTTGATCACATGCACCCAACCCAGTCCGACACCGGGGCTAAGCGGCGTGGCGTGTATCGTAATCGCTTCGACGCGTGGCGCGATCACGTCGGCCGGCACTCTGCCGTCGTGCGCAAATGCCACCACGCGCTCGATCAAGCGAGCGCCGCTGACCAGCGAGGCAAGCTGTGTGCCCACGGTGACCAGCATCCGCGTTTCGTTCGACGTGAAATCGCGCGACTGGACGGTTTGCACGACTAGCACGCCCTGCAGCGCCCCGCCCTCGACCAACGGTACGCCGAGAAACGACCGATACGGGTCCTCACCCGCTTCGGGAAAATACTTGAAACGCGGATGCTGAAATGCATCGGCCACATTGACCGGCGCAAGCTGCTGCGCGACCAGCCCCGTCAGTCCTTCGTCGATCTGCATCCGCACGCGGCCGACGCTGTCCGGCTTGAGGCCGATCGTCGCTCCCAACACCAACTGGCTCAAATCCAAGTCAAACAGATAGACGGAACAGACATCCGTGTGAAACCGGCCCTGAATCAAGCGCACGATGTTGGTCAGCGTTTCGCCCGGGTCGCGGCAGTGCGAAACCAACTGGCTGATCTCTTCCAGCGTCAGCAGCAACGAACCGGCACGGGCCAATTCGGCGCTGGTGGAATCAGTTGCGGCGGTCGGATCGTGCATTGCAGTTCGCTGATTTCGCAATCATGTAGCGCACACGTCTCA
>JBGTKH010000511.1:0-2979 GCA_041744735.1 Pirellulaceae bacterium
GCCTTCACCATGAAGACCTGGAATCTGTGCCGGATGATGCGGCGGCGCGGACATGAGGTGATCCATTTGGGCACGGAAGGCTCCAACCCGGAGTGCTCGGAGCATGTGTCCGTCATCCCTAAAGAATTGTGGGAGTCACTGTATAGCCATCCGGGTGCGCAGCGCTACAACCTGTCAACTGGCGGCAAGTACAAGCCGTATCACGAACTGTATGCCGGCAATGTGAGACAAGCCATTGCGCCGCGTGCAAAAACCGTGGGAAGCCATCGTCTGCTGTACCTGGGGCGGCGCCCAAAGACCGGCCACCGACGGTCTCAACCAGTTTGTGGTCGAATCCGGTCGAATCCGGCATCGGCTACAAGCACACTTGGGCGAAGTACCGCGTCTTTGAATCCTATGCCTGGATGCACATGCTCTATGGCCAGCAGCAGCGGTTCGATGGCAACGCCTGGTACGATGCGGTGATCCCCAATGCTTTTGACCCAGAGATGTTCGACTTTCGCCCGCACGACAAACAGGACTTTTTTCTGTTCATGGGCCGGCTGAACGCCGACAAGGGTGTGCGGATCGCCATCGACGTGGCGCGGCTGGCCGGGCGGCCTATCAAGATTGTCGGTCAGGGCGATCCGAGCCGTTTTCTGGCGGAGAACCCGCACGCCAGCTATGTACCGCCGGTCGGCGTCGAAGGGCGGCGCAAGCTCATGGCCGAGGCCGCCGCGTTCGTCTGCCCGACGCAATATGTCGAACCGTTTGGCGGCGTGGCGGTGGAAGCGCAATTGAGCGGCACGCCGGTCATCTGTACCGACTGGGGCGCCTTTCCAGAAACCGTATTGCACGGTTACACGGGTTATCGCTGCCGCACGATGGAACATTTTGAGTGGGCGGCGCGCAACATCGGCCGGCTCGATCCGGCCGTCTGCCGGCAATGGGCGCTCGACAACTTTTCGTTGGACCGCATCGCGCAGATGTACGAGGAGTATTTCCAAAGTCTGTTGAATCTGGACCGCAAAGGTTGGTACGAGGAGCATCCTAATCGCGACCAGTTGGATTGGCTCCGCAAGCGGTTTCCTGCCGTCTGATTCCCAACGGCCGTGGGATCGGTGGCAATCGTGGCTTTCACTAATCAACGTTGTCGTCTCATGTGTATGATGTGTTTGACAATGTGGTCTTTTGGCCATATCATGCGCAGACCACTGCGGACTCTAAAGGGAGGTGTCGCTTGCGAACGAAACGGTATGCACTAGCTTTGTTCTTCGTTTTGATATTGATACGTCCGTTAAAGGCGGACGAGGCCAATCGCGCGTACGACCGGGGACTGGCGCTGTTGGGCCAGGGGCAATTCAACGCGGCGGCGGCTGAATTCAGCAGTTCGATTCGGCACAATCCGGAACAACCACTGGCATACTATTGTCGCGGCATCGCTTACGCTGGTCTCGGCCAACATACTTCCGCGATCGAAGATTTTACCGCGACGATTCGTCTCGACCCGAGCAGTCACGACGCGTTCTACGGCCGCGGCTTATCCTATCTGGAACAACCAAGATCCAGTGAACGGGCCATTGCGGATTTTACAGAGAGCTTGAGGCTGTCGCCCAGCATTCGCGGGCGGCGCTTCATGCGCGGCGCCGCATACCTTCAAGCCGGCGAGGTGCAGAGTGCAATCAGGGACTTTGAGCAGTCGCTTCAGGAGCCCGACGCCCAGGCGCAGGTTCGCCTGTACCTGGCCAATGCGTACTGCCGGGCGCAGGAGTACGTCAAGGCGATCGACTGCTACACCAAGTTCATCACCGCGAACCCGCGCGACGAACTGACGTATTTTTCGCGCAGCTTGGCCGCGGGCCAAGCCGGCGACGATCGGCAGGCCATCGCGGACATTCGCACGTTGATTCAATTGAATCCGGCGCACGCCGCCGGTTATAGCGATCCCGGCCCCGCCGCCGCAACGCTTCGCCCGGAGGACCTTGAACATGGCCGGAAGCAGGTTCGACAAATGCTCAGTGAACGTCCGGAGATGGCACGGCATGTGACGGAAGACGACCCGCTGTTCGATTGGACAGTCAGGCAGTTTGCCGGCGAAAACCTGGGTCAGGTAATTTGGTGGAGTCCGGTTTCTCCGAAATCGCCTGCGGCTGCGGAACACCAAGTTCCAACGGAATTTCAAAGGGCTGAGATTCGCATTCGAATGAAACACGCCGAGGGCGCACGTCAGGGCGAAAAGCTTTCCTTCGACGAGTTGTGGCACTGTGCCGCGTTCGAGTTGCAAAACGTTTTGAATGCCAGCCATTTCCATCGGACCGTGGCCGATGCGTATGCGGGCAAGCTGTCGAGGGAGCAGTTTGTGTTTCGAATGGCCGAACTGGAATACGAAGCCGGCCTTAGAACGCGCGCCTTTTACGTCGAGCAGTACGCAGCCTGGATGGCGGCGAAGAACGTCAAATCCGACCCTGCGACATGGCGTCTGTCTCTACCGCTGAGCTTTGAGACTTTGAAAGAGCAGATGCAAGATCCAACCGCTTACCCTTGGAGTTGCTATGGCGTTTTCTACGACACAGAGATAGCGCCTTAGCACAAGCGTGATTCGCGGTGTCCAATCTCATAAGATCAAATTCGACGAGGCGCTTGTCGAAGCGCTAGTCCCACCACCATTGGCCTTTGGCGAGCGAATCGAGCTTGATGTGGGCGTGCAGTTCTTTCAAGTGACCTTGCTCGTCGCGCAATAAGTTGTCGGTGGCCAGGGCCAGCGACGGATGGAGTACGACGCCGCCGCCGATGGGTGTCATGAGCGTGCTGCCTTTCCAGATGGCGTTCACGGCGGTCTCGACTTGTTTCGGAGCGTGCAGCGTTTCGACGGGGAAGCGGTCTTCGCGGCCCAGCACGTCCATCTTCCAATCGGCCTGACTGTAATAATCTTGCTGTTGAATAAACGCGGAGGCGATGACCATGTCGATCAAGTTTCGCAGTTGAGCGTAGACCGGCGAC
>JBGTKH010000512.1:0-4606 GCA_041744735.1 Pirellulaceae bacterium
ACAACTTTCAACTCCGGAATGTCCCACCACGTGTACGGCTGATCTTGTGCGAATACGGGATCGTCTTTGCCGCAGTAGAATTCCGAAAACAGCGCATGGTAGTGCTTCCACTTGGGCCAGAACGGCGCGATGGGTTTCGTTTCGTCTGCGTCGCAGTGGTTGAAGTAGGCTTCGCACGACTTGCGGTTGATGTCGTGATTGCCTGGGACGATGATCACTTGACGCCGCGGCAGTTCGAGCAGCGTCGTTAGCTGCGAGACGAACTCCAGCGCATCCTTGAATTCCGAGCGTCGTCCCCATTCGGCCAAGTCGCCGGACACAACCAGCAGATTGGGCGCGAGTCCGTGGTCGTTCTTTAAGCCAATCAAGTCGTCGCGCAGCCGGGCAAAGAGCGTGTCGAACTGCGCGTCGGGATCGGTCAGTCCCAGCCGGCCGAAACGATGCTTGTATCCAAACTGCATGTCCGAGACGTGCAGGATCGTGAGCGGCGACGATTCGTGTTTCGTTCGGCTCGGCATGACAAACCTTTACCAGTGCTGCCCACCCTTTGGAAATCGCTGCGACCGCGAATGTACCATATTCGCCGCGGATTTGCCTGCGGTTTGAAATCCGACCGCGTTTGATGGCCGGCAGACTGACAAACAAGATGCCCGCAGTTTGAAAAAATGAATCGCCCTGTTTTTTGCGTAAATTCGCTTTTCAGGCGAGCCCGCTTTCGGTCATAATGCTCGTGTCGGTCGTTGACAGACCGAGCCCGCCATGTGACATGCCGCGGCCTGTGCGCTGCGTGTCGGGAATTGTGATGGTCTCCGCCCACCTATTGGGAGACGAAAAGTGCTGCAGTTAATCCTGCCTGCTCGCCAACGTGTTGTGACATGCTTTGTACTAGTCTGCACCCTGTCGACCCTTGCCGCACGAGCGGATGAGCGACCGCTGCGTGAAATGATCGATGTGGAAATCCGCGCAGCGTGGCAGCGGGAGAAAATCTCGCCCGCGCCGCCGGCCGATGATGCAACGTTCTTGCGGCGAGTGTATTTGGATTTGGTCGGCACGATTCCGACGTTCGATGAGGCACAAGCATTTCTCACGGACGGCGATCCCGACAAGCGAGCCAAATTGATCGACCGGTTGCTCGATGATCCTCGCTTTGCGCAGCATCAAGCGGAAGCGTGGGACTTGGTGCTGTTCGGCCGCAGCCCGCCGGGCTATGGAACCGATAAACGCGAAGGGTTTCAGAATTGGCTGAAGGATCAGTTCGCCAAGAACACGCCGTACGATCAATGGGTCAAGCAGATTCTGACGGCCGAAGGCAATACGGTCGATGACGGCCCGCCGATGTTCTTCGTGCAGTACAAGAATCAACCCGAAGACGCCACGCAGGCGATCACGCAAACGTTCCTTGGCGTGCAGCTTCAATGTGCCCGCTGCCACGATCATCCTTTTGAAGCGTGGACGCAGTTGGACTTCTACGGCATGGCGGCGTTCTTCGCGCGGCTGCAAGTGGTCGAGGTCGGCAAGAAGGGTCCGCTGGCGATATATGCGATCGGCGAGCAGAACACGGGCGACGTGCTGTTCACTGGCCCGGCGGCCGAACAGCAGCCGGGTAAGAAGGGCGATCCGGTCGCGCCGAAATTCTTGCGCGGTGAGCCGTTGGCCGAACCCGAACTGCCCAAAGATGTAAAGGACGCGGGGAATTTTCCTTCGGGAAAGGTGCCGCCCAAGCCGCACTTCTCGCGCAAGGATCAACTGGCCGAGTGGATTACGCGGGCGGACAATCCGTACTTTGCCCGCGCGGTGGCCAATCGCGTGTGGGCGCAGTTCATGGGCCGCGGCATCGTGCACCCGGTGGACAACATGAGCGAGGCGAACAAGCCCGCACTACCTGAATTGCTCGATCAACTGGCCGCCGCCATGGTCGCGCACAACTTCGACCTCAAGTGGTACATTCGCGAACTGGTTAACAGCCAAACGTATCAACTTGCATCGACCGGCGCGGTTGAGGATGCGATGCCGCGGTGGTTCGAGCGGGCGCGCGTCAGACCGCTCTCGGCCGAAGAGTTGCTCGACGCTTGGAAAGCCGCGGTTGGCTACGACGACGCGATGAAAGCCGCCGGCAGCAAGCCCCCGGCCGACCGCTACGACCCGCTCGGCTCCGGCTATCTGATTCGCTACTTCGGCGCGCCCAGCAACGGGGTCGGCGATTTTCAAGGCGGGCTGCACGAACACTTGTATCTGAATAACGGCGGCCTTGGCAAACTGCTCACATCGCAAAAGGGTAGCTTGTACGACCTGCTCATCAACTCAACTTCACCGTGGGAAGAACGCGTCGATCGGCTGTTCCTGCAAATGCTCAGCCGGCCGCCGCAGCCGGAAGAGCGCGAGCGGTTTGTGGCTCACCTGACAAAGGACAACCAGCCGCGCGATCGTCTGATGGATGCGATTTGGGTGCTGATGACCTGCAGCGAATTTCGATTTAATCACTAAACGTTAATCCGACTCTTTACGTAGCCGAAGTCGTGAGACTTCGGTCGCCCAACAAGGCCTACCAGCCCCGAACTCTCACGAGTTCGGCTACAAGAATGGCCAACGACAAACAAGTAAACGGCTTTGATAAAGGAACTCGATAATGAATCCGCAATGCCCTCGTTATGAACATATTTCCCGGCGAGCGATGCTTAAGGGGACGGTGGCCACTGCCGCGGGTGCGGCCGTGATGAATTGGGGGAATCTGTTTCATTCGCCCGCGGCCGCCGACGAGGTGCGTAAGGACCAGAAACGCTGCATTCTGTTGTGGATGAACGGCGGAGCCAGCCAGTTCGAAACGTTTGACATGAAGCCCGGCCGTCCGACCGGCGGCTTGTTCCGGCCGATCGCCACGAATCTTCCCGGCGCGCAGATTTGCGAGCTGATGCCGAAGATCGCTCAGCAGATGGACAAGCTGACCGTCATCCGCTCGATGCACACGTCGCAGATCGATCACCCAGGCGGCATTCACTTGATGCACACCGGCTATTCCGAAGCGGCCAACATTCGCTTCCCGGAGATCGGCGCCGTGATCGCGAAGTATCTGGGCCAGGAAGGCACCGACTTGCCGAACTTCGTGAAGATTTTTTCGCACGGCAACACCGGATCGGGTTTTTTGGGACCAAAATATCAGCCGTTTACGCTCGACCCGTCCGGCAGCTTGCCGACGTTCGCCACGTCGAATCTGAACCCAGACGTCGAATTGCGGCGTCATGAGTTGCGAGCGTTCGTCGAAGACACGTTCGCCCGCGATCACAAGGCCGAGACGGCGAAGATGCATCGCGAAGCTTACGAGGCGGCGCGGCGTCTGCAGAACGTGCGGTCGGTGTTCAACGTGGACGGCGAGTGGGAAAAGTATCGCGACCTGTACGGCGACACGGCGTTCGGCCGCCGCTGCTTGATGGCTCGGCGTTTGGTCGAAGCAGGCGTCCCGTTCGTCGAAGTTGGACAGAGCAGCTACGATTCGCACGCCGACAATTTCTCATGGCACCGCGGTTTGGTGCCGCCGATGGAACACGCCTGGGCCGGCCTGATGACCGACCTTGCACAGCGCGGGCTGCTCGAGCACACGTTGATCGTGTGGATGGGCGAGATCGGCCGCACGCCGCAGATCAACAACCGCAGCGGCCGCGACCACTACGTGCGGTCATGGAGTACCGCGCTGGCCGGCTGCGGCGTCAAAGGCGGCATGGTCTACGGCGCGTCGGACATCGACGGCGTAGACGTGAAAGACAACCCGGTGACCGAAGGGGACTTCTTCGCCACGATTTATCAAGCGCTCGGAATCAATCCAGCCACCGAAAACTACGTCGGCGTGCGTCCCATCCCACTGGCGCCGTTTGGAGCGAAAGTGGTGAAGGACGTTTTGGTGTGATGCACCCCGTAGGACGGATTGCCAATCCGTCCCGCAAACATCGAAAACCGCGGACGGATTGGCAATTTGTCCTACGAACATCGAAACCGCGGACGGATTGGCAATCCGTCCTACTAGAGAAATCCTCATGACCGATTTTCAATCGTCCAAGGCCAAACTGATCTGGCAACTCAAGTTCGAAGGCCCGTGGCCTACGTCGGTCGCGTTTGTGGGTTCCGGCCGCCGCTTGGCCGCGGGAAATCGCGACGGGCAGATCTTCGTGTGGGATTTGCCCGAAGCCGCGGATGGCACGCCGCCGGCCAAAGGCGATGAAACCGCGCCGAACGTGCAGCCGGTGCGGCGATTGGATGGTCATACGAACGGCATTTCGCACTTGCTTGCCACGCACGACGGCAAGCTGTTGATCTCGGCCAGCTTCGATCACACGCTGCGGATATGGGAGAACGACGCAGTCCCGTCGGGTTCCGCGGAAGCTGTGCTCGACAGCGAGTCGCGTGAACGAGAATCGCGCCGCCGACCTGAAAAGGAACGTCAGCAAGTTTTAGAGGCGCCGGGTGTGCCCGTCGAAACACAAACGACCGCCGCGGTGCTCGAAGCGCACGACGATTGGATCAGTGCGCTGGGGATGAGCCGCGACGAGAAGCGATTGATCAGCGGCGATACGGCGTCGCGAGTCATCGTTTGGGATTTGGCCGCACGCAAAGAGAT
>JBGTKH010000513.1:0-3915 GCA_041744735.1 Pirellulaceae bacterium
CGTCAGCCCGAGCAGCGGCGGCGCAAGTACGCCGACAGTGGGAACGGTGTCCGCCAGCCACACCTACCTGAACGGCGGCATCTATCGCATCGTCGTCAAGGTGTTTGACGACGACGGAGGCGCGGTCGCGGCAACCACCACGACGATGCTCGTCGGCGCCGGAATTCAAAACGGCGTCTTGAACGTGATCGGCACGAACAACGCGGATCAGTCAACGCAAAACGAGCAGGGCAACGGAT
The DNA here is from genome assembly GCA_041744735.1 of Pirellulaceae bacterium. Taxonomy (GTDB): domain Bacteria; phylum Planctomycetota; class Planctomycetia; order Pirellulales; family Pirellulaceae; genus JBGTKH01. Next base: position 240 of record JBGTKH010000513.1, read on the forward strand.
TGATCAAGATTCACGGGACCTTTTTCGAGTTCGTCAACTTCAAGACGTTCCCCGCTTCCGCGGTCAAACTCGTCAACTTCGTCCTGTGCGGCGGCGACGATAAATTCAATCTCGCCGGCAATATCGGCAGGCGCATCGTGGTCGACGGCGGTCCCGACAATGACACGATTAACGTCCACGCCAGCAATCACGTCCACGACCGCGAGGTCGAAAATTGGGCCACCGCGCCGGCGACAAACCTGGGGGTCATTGATAACGTGACCGTGCCTAATCTTAATCCCGGAGCCAACGGCAACCAGTGGTTCCAATTCCAGGCGATGCATACCGGCACGCTGGCGATTCAAGCGAATTTCACTGCCAGCCAGGGGGAATCGCACTTCGTACTGATGGACGCCAATCGCAACGTCGTGGGCGGTTCGATGGCGATCAGCGGCGGCGAGCGACTCGACACCACGGCCGTGGCCGGCGAAACATTTTTCTTGGTCGTTCTGGGCGCAAACTCGGACGTCGATGTGACCATTCAAAACGTGGTGACGTTCAATAGTCCGCTGACAGTGCATGGAACGTCGGGCGACGATACGTTCGAATTTGGCGGTGGCGACGTGCTCTCGCTGAAGGTGAACGGGATCAAGTACTACTTCGACCCGGCGACCGTTACTTCCGTCAACTTCGTCGGTAATGGCGGCAGCGACTCGATCGTGCTGAGCACCAAGTCCGGCAGTGATGCGCCGACGTTGCTGGCCAACGGTGTGGATCTTGTGGGCGGGAACTATGTCGCGCACGTCCGGGACGTCAATTCCATCCAGTTGCTGCTCGGCCAGTTCGGTCCGCTGCTGCATAACGCCGCCAACGCGTTGGACGTCGATGGCACTGGCACTCTGACGGTGCTGGATATATTTCAGACCATCGCGTGGCTGAGGAACAACGGGTCTCAAACCGTCGCACACGTGCTGACTAATTCCCTTCCCGGCACCGTAACATTGTTCTACAACGCTAACGGCGACAGCGCGATCAACCCGCTCGACGTGTTCACGCTGATCGCCGCTTTGCGAAACGCGCCGCGACCTCTAGCCGTGGGCTCGGACGAAGGATCAAGCGCATCGTCAGGCGCGGAAGGTGAGGGATTCTCGGACACCGTGACGGCGCCGCCGGTCAACCAACTTTCGGCGGCCCCGAAATCCGACAAGTCAGGCACGTCCGACAACACGCCGGCAGCGGCCGTCATGGGATCTTCGCTTCTGACGTCACCGGCCGCAACGGTGAATCTGATCGTCGGCGCTGCGCCGGCCAACGGAGATCACGATGGCATTTCGCCGCAGTCGGTGACTTCTACGTCGGTGTCATCATTGTCCAACTCGCCACCAGCCGCTGCCGGAGTGGCCGACGAGACGGCTGTCGACGCATGGTTTGCGCAGAACGGCGGCCCGGATCAGGATGGCGAGGGAGTCGCGGGCGAGAGCACCGCCGAGAACCCGCTGCTGGTCGGCCTGGACAACGCGTTGTTGGAGGAGTTGGCCGGCAGCGTCGGCGCGAACGGGAGATATTGACTCCGCGCCACAACGTAAACGCCGATTTTGTAGCTGAATTCGCAAGAATCTGGCCCCTAGTTACGAGGCTGAATTCCTGCGATCCAGCTACGAACGATCATCTGTGGATTCGCTTTCTGTTGCTTGCCTCATGTATCGAATCCAATTAGGCGATGAATTATCATAGAACGACACCACCGGAGGAAACCATGTACTGGAATGTTCGCTGCTTGTTGATGCTGGGGGCTTTGGGGTTGAGTTTGACGATTGGGTGTTCGCGCAAGTCCGATACGGGACGCGCCGACGCCGGCCAGTCGACGGAATCACACGGTTCCGGCCTGTCGAGCGACACCGGCTCTGCGGCCGAAGCCACCGGCGTTCGTCCCAGCGAGCAACCTGACATTGGTCATGGCGATGCCGACCAGCCAGTGGCAAACAGTTCGAGTGCCGAATCGCGCGACGCGGCAGCCGATTTATTTCCAAAGTCACCGGCTGAGTCTGTCAAAGACGGCGCCGCGCAGTCCGAGCAAGCACGTGATCACGATACGGATGATCCGCACGCGGAAGCCGTTGTGACCGCCGCCAAGTCTCAGTCCGCTTCCAACGATGATGCACATCCGCTGGACAACGGCCGAGACGGCGGCGACGTATTGCCCTCAAAGTCAACGCCGGTGGCCCAGCAAGATCAGGCGCCGGCCAACAGTGCTGCATCGACAACGAGCGCGTCGCCGGTCGAACTTCATCCGCCAGCGAATGACGGTCAAGCCAAGCAGCCCGCCGTGTCGAATGCAAAGGGTTCCACGCCGCCGCCTCCCGCGGCCGCGGAATTGCCGGCGCAGTTTCGCGAGTTAGATAAAGATAAGGACGGTCAGCTCGGTGTTTACGAATGGCCTCGCGATGATTTGGAAACTTTTCAGAAGCTCGATCGCAACAGCGACGGATTTTTGACAACCGCGGAACTGAACTAGTGCACTGTCAGCCGTGCATTGATGGGTAGCCGAAGTCGCCAGACTTTGGCCGGCTCTGGGGAAAACCAAACTCTGGCGAGTTCGGCTACATCCATCAATCTAAAAGTTGACGGAGCACTAGCGTTTTTTCAAACCTTAGTCGCCGGAAAAAAGTGCACACCGTGTGGATGAAACTGCAATTCGTGGTCCTCGCGCTGCTGTGCGCGCTGCTGTTGTCCTCGGCGGCATCCGGGCAGTCCGAAGCGCCGGTTGTTTCCTTCAAAGTGCAACCGGCCGATGACAACGGCGACATACAACCCGCGCCCGAGGAAGCCAACAGTCAGTTGATGTCGTTCAACTTCCGCTTCGCGCCGTGGGAGGACGTGCTGAAGTTGTTTGCCGAGACCGCGGGCCTGACGCTCGATCTGAACGACGTGCCGCCGGGCACTTTCAATTATTACGACACGGGCAAGTACACGGCCACCGAAGCGCTGGACATCTTAAATGGCTACTTGTTGCCGCGCGGCCACATACTGGTCCGCCGCGACAAGTTTCTGGTCTGCCTGAAAATCGACAACGGCATTCCGCCGAACTTGGTTCCCAAAGTCACGGCCGAGGAACTGCCGCAGCGCGGCAATAATGAATTGTTGACGGTCGTGTTCAGCCTTCAGACGACAAATGCAGAGCAGGCGGCGCAGGAAGTTAGCCAACTGTTGGGTCCGCAAGGCAAGGCCGTGGCGTTGAAGGCTTCGAATTCGTTGGTCGTCACGGACATCGGCAGCAACCTGCGGCTGGTCGATCGATTATTGAACGCCAGTGTTGTGCCGCCGCCCGTCGTGTCCAACGGCCCGGCGTTTCGCGCGTTTCCGCTGCAGCACATTTCCGCTTCCGAAGCCGAGCGGTTGGTGCGCGATTTGTTCGGCATACCCGCAAGTTCGGCACCAGCGGAACTGAACACTGCTCCGCCAGCAGGTCGCGGCACGGCCGTGCAATTGTCTGCCAATGCACGCACCAACAGCTTATTGGTCTCCGCGCCGGCCGGCGACTTGGCGATCATCGAACAGATGCTGCAGGCCACCGACGTCGTCGCGTCGGGCGATCTACAACACACAGTCCGCTTTCGCAATACCGTGGAGCTTGTGCCGCTCGGCGGAGCCGGCGCCGCACGCATCGGCCGGGCGCTGGGATCGCTCTCGCCGCGCA
>JBGTKH010000514.1:0-6782 GCA_041744735.1 Pirellulaceae bacterium
ATCGTTGAACACGACTCGCAGCAGGTCAGGCAAGTGACCATCGTATCCGACTTCACGCCGGAGTAATGAGATCGGGAGATGGGAGATGGGAGATGAGGAGATAACGAGTCGGGAAAGCGCGCGGCTAAAGCGGGACGGCACTAATTCATCGACTCCCCATCTCCCCATCTCCCCAGCTCCCCATCTTTTTCTCTCGCCCGTTCTGCCCACGGATTCGCGACACATCATTCGGCTGCGCGGACCGTGGCAGTATCAGCCGCTGGCGCGAACGATCCGCATGGCCGACGGTTCTTCTCAAAACGAATCCGGCAACCTGCCGCCGCCGGGCCGCGCAAAGATGCCGGCCGATTGGGGCGAATCGCTCGGCGCCGACTTTCGCGGCCGAGTCTTGTACACGCGCACGTTCAACCGGCCTACGGGCTTGGACGAGGGACAGCGGGTGGATTTGGTCGTCGAGCAAGTCGATGCATTCGGCGTCGTGTCGCTCAACGGCCAACCGCTCGGCGAAGTCGGCTTGAGCGACACTGCCCCACGGTTTGACATCACTGCGCTGCTCCAGCCGCACAATGAATTGCGCATCGAAGTTGAACTGCCGCGACTCACTGCTGACAGCGCCCCGCTAGTTCGCCCTGGCCGCGAAAACTTGCCGGGCGGCTTAATTGGCGAAGTGCGGCTGGAAATCTTCGAGACGGAAGACTAAAAACATGCGTTGTCGCGGAAGTCGTCCGTCATCGCCCGATGAACGAAGCACAAATGAACGTTGACACGGTGAAATAATGCTACTAACGATTCGAAACGAACTAACCTCTGTCTTCGCCCTTTGCATCACTTTGTCGATGGTCGCGGCGGCTGGTTGCAAGCCCGCCAATTCACCGCCCGCGTCTCCGGCGCCGATCGCTTCGCACGAGCCGCTTGTGATCGAACCGGCCGCGGTCGCGACTGTTGAGGTTAAGACCCTGCCCGCCGAAGAATTAACCGATGGCTGGATTTCGCTGTTCGACGGCCAAACGCTGTTCGGCTGGCAGCCGCATGCCGAGGCGAATTGGCGCGTCGAGGACGGCGTGATCGTTGTGGACCAGGGCGAAGTCGGCCTGCTCTGCACGACCACTCAGTTCGACAACTACATCCTGAAGGTCGATTTCCGCAGCGCCAAAGGAACCAACAGCGGCATCTTTCTGCACACACCGGCCAAGCCGACTGATCCGGCCGCGGACTGCTACGAACTAAACATTGCCGACAGCGACAACCCGTTTCCGACCTGCAGCCTGGTGAAACGCCAGAAGGCCGAAGGCAACTTCGACAGCGACGGCTGGCAATCGTACGAGGTAACGGCGGACGGCGGACGCGTGCTCGTGAAGCTCGACGGCCAACAGGCGTTGGACTACACCGATCCGCAACCGCTGGGCCGCGGCTTTATCGGCCTACAGCACAACAGCGGCAAAGTCGAATTTCGCAATATCCAACTAAAACCGCTGGGGACCAAGAGCATCTTCAACGGCCGGGATCTGAGCGGCTGGAAGACTTATCCGGAGATGAAGAGCCGGTTCACCGTGACCGAGGAAGGCTGGCTGAACGTGAAGGACGGCAAGGGGCAGTTGGAGACGGCCGATGCGTACGGCGATTTTGTGTTGCAGCTTGAGTGCATCTCGAACGCCCCGCATTTGAACTCGGGCATTTTTTTCCGCTGCATCCCCGGCGAAGAGATGAACGGCTACGAGAGCCAAATCCACAACGGCTTTCTCGACGGCGACCGCACCAAGCCCATGGACTGCGGCACCGGCGGCATCTTTCGTCGGGTGAACGCCCGCGCGGTCGTGCCCAACGATCTGGAGTGGTTCCACAAGACCATTATCGCCGGCGGCCCGCACGTCGCCGTCTGGGTCAACGGCTTTCAAGTCACCGATTGGACCGACACTCGCCCGCCCGACCCCAACCCGCGCCAAGGCCTGCGCCTCGAACCCGGCACGATTATGATCCAGGGTCACGATCCCACGACCGATCTTTCGTTCCGCAATTTGCGCGCGGCGGAAATGGGAAAGAGAACTGTTCCCGCAGAAGATGTAGCTGAAGTCGCAAGTCGTCGCAAGACTTCAGATTCCTCCGGGAAAGCTGAACTGTTGCGAGTTCAGCTATGAATCGTTTCACTGCCTGTGAATACTTGGCGGGTGGAGGCAGGTTGTAACGATTATGCGGCTTGCATGCAAAATGCTGACGATTCTACATCCACCTGCAGCTCTCAATTATCCGCGGCTGACGGTCGAATGCTGTTTATGGGGGACACGATTTGAACGCTGGCGGCGCGTGGCCACCAGCTCGAATCGCGAATCGATGTCCTTCGCCCTCACCGAACCGCCTCGCGACGAGCAGGTCGAGCGAATTCCAAGAAATAGATCACCAAAATACGCCCAACTTACTTGGTGCAAAGGAGTGCAATCATGACACGTTTCTCTAGACGCTGCAAATGGACACTGGCAGCTTGCATGGTCTTCGCGGCAGGCGGAGCAAACGTTATGGCGGACGACGCGCCGGCACCGGTCGAAAGCTCGCGGCGATCGATCGTCGTCAAAGCGGCCCCCTCGGTAAGCCCAACGCATCCAGCCACCGCGGCCGCGGAAGCTGCTCCGATTACGCCGATTACGCCCGATGAATCACTGGCCGAAACGATCCGCGAACGCTATCCCAACGGTAGCGTGCGAATCGAACGCGGCGTCACGCAGGACGATCAAAGCAATTACGTCAACCACGGCCCGTGGAAGATGTGGGACGATCGGGGCACGCTGATCGCCGAAGGCCATTATCGGCATGGCCAGCGGCACGGCACTTGGAACCGCTGGTATCGCACCGGTGAAGCCGCGCTGTTGAACGAGGCTCCGTACAACCAATTCCAGGGCCCCTTCATCTCGCAGGCTATCTTCAACAACGGCCGTTTGCACGGGAACTGGACAATCTTCGACAGCAAACAACAGAAGATCAGCGAAGTCGAGTACGCGGACGGCTTGCGGCACGGCATAGCCACTTGGTGGTACGCCAACGGCCGCAAAATGCAGGAATTCGTCTACCGCGAAGGCGCCATCGACGGCGAACTGTTGCAATGGGACGCGACTGCCAAGTTGATTGCCAAGGACACATACCAAATGGGCCGCAAGCTGGCGTCGAAAGTCACGTTCTACGACGCCGGTCAAAAGAAGACGGAAGGTCTCTACTTGCACGCTCAACTCAGCGTCGCTTCAGCCGACGACTGGTGGAACGCCAAACCCGCGGTGTACACCCAGCAAGGCAAAGACGAACGCCACGGACCCTGGACCGCATGGCATCCCAATACCCAGATCCAATTGGAAGGCAAATTTCATCACGACAACGAAGTCGGCCGATTCACCTGGTGGTATGCAAACGGCCAGAAAGCTCTGGAGGGCGAGTATGTCAGCGGTAAACAAACGGGCCAATGGACTTGGTGGCACGAAAACGGCCTGAAGAAAATCGAGGGCGGTTTCCAAGACGGCCACCCGATCGGCGCTTGGATGTGGTGGCAGGACGACGGCAAAGTCGCGCAAAAGGCAGACTTCTCCAACGCACCGGAAAAAACGGTGACCGGTGACAAGCCAGCCACGAACCCGCGCGAAGCAATGCTGCAAGAGCCCGAAGCCCTGCAGCTTGAGATTCGCTAACGCCACCGCAAGATGCAGAAATGATATTCAGCCAAGGCCGCTCGAAGAAGTTCGAGCGGCCTTTGTTCATTGCCTGGTTAACGGCGCAATCGCAAATCGTAATTGCGCGTGACGACGTGAGACGCCTCGTCGTCATCGCCAATGTAATGGACATGGCTCGACTCGTCCGCGACCGGTGAATCGCCGGCGCGCTTCGCCCGAATGATCCTGTGCACGTCCCACACCAGTGCGCCGATGGAAGCGGTCATCCAGATCACCCCTTCCGGCGCTAGACCACGCGTCATCAGCATCACGAACGGTACGCTAATCACGCCGATCCACGCCAGTGTGTAAAGCCAGCCCTGCCAAGTAACCGGGGTCAGCCCCCAACCGATCTTCTGTTCCACAAACCAACTGGGCCGGCCGAACATCGTGGTGCCTCGCGCCCACGATTTGGCCACCTGTTGCCGATCCGGAAGTTTTTCACGCAGCCGAGAATACAATGCTGTTGCAGCCATTTCAGTCACCTCTTCGCGACAAGACTCAATTCGTTTAACCCGTAGGCGAGGAACACCGCCGCCGCGCCTACCTAATGTGCTGATTCGTCGCCCGCGTTGCGTTCTTGGAGCAACGTGCAAGAAGAAGCCAAACTTCTGGGAAAAAATCCGCAATTCCAGGTGATCTCGCCGCTCAGCCGTCCATCCGCGGCGTGCGCCGCAGATCTTTCTTCTGCGATCGCTGTCGCTTCTCCTGAAGCCGACGCCGTTTGGCGCCGCGCGACGGCTTCGTCGGCTTGCGTTTCTTGGGGACCACCAGCGCGGCCTCAAGCATTTCCCGCAATTTGGCCAAACAATCGGCCACGTTTCGCCCTTGATCGCGATATCGCTGGCTGCTAGTGACCAGTTCGCCATCTTTCGTCACACGGTGGCGGTACTTTGACATGAACCGCTCGCGCACATCGTCCGGCAAACTCGGAGAAGCCGTCACGGCCCAGCGCAGTGTGGCCTTCGTGTTGACCTTGTTGACATTCTGCCCGCCGGGGCCGCCGCTGCGGGCAAACGTGAAGTGCAGTTCCGTGAGCGGGATCGACAGGCGTTCATTCACAACGAGCATGATTTCGTTTTCCTGTCAGGCACCCGACGAGCCCGTCGATTAACGATTTGGGTGTTCGACGGGCTCGGAGGCGGCTCGGAGGCCCGTTGTACATCTTTCGCCGACCGCGCTGGAAACGATTGCGGGCTTGTCGCTATATTAGCGGCTATTGATACAAGTGAATCTGGGGACAGTCTGCAACGAAAGGGAATCATACCATGCGACAGCAGGAAATGTTTGCGATCGTTGTCGCGGCGGCCATCAGCGGTTGCGGCACACAGGCGGCGCAACATTCGTCTACCGGTTCAAGCGCCACAGCCACCGCTGGCACTAGCGCGACGAAGCAGTGGCAGGTTGAGACCTCATCGGTTAACGAGGCTGCTTCCGATAGCAGCGCCGCTACGGCAAACAGTACTGCGCAACTCGTTCCGTCGGAATCGAGTTCCACAGAAAATGATTCAACGGTCCCGAGCCTTTGGACGCGCAGGACAGGCAGCGACTGGCCGTCGTTTCTCGGTCCCGATCGAAACGGCAAATCGTCCGAGACCGGAATTCTCACGACGTGGCCGAAGGAAGGTCCCCGGATCATCTGGCAGCGCGAACTGGGGATCGGTTACGGCATTGGATCGGTCGGCAAAGGCCGCTACTTTCAATGCGATCGTGAGGGCGATCACGCGCGGCTGGTCTGTCTGAACGCAGAAACGGGCGCGGAGATTTGGAAATTTGAATACCCGACGAATTACGAGGACCTGTACGGTTACGACAACGGCCCGCGCTGTTCGCCCGTGGTGGACGGCGACCGCGTGTACATCTACGGCGTCGAAGGGATGCTGCATTGCTTGCGCGTCGAAGACGGCACGCCGGTTTGGAAAGTCGATACGGCCGCGGACTTCGGCGTCGTGCAAAACTTCTTTGGCGTCGGCAGCACGCCCGTGATCGAAGGAGATCTGCTGATTGTGATGATCGGCGGCAGTCCGCCCGAATCACAAAACGTGCCGCCCGGTCAGTTGGACCGCGTGGATGGCAACGGATCGGGGATCGTAGCGTTCCATAAAATGACGGGCGAAGTGAAGTACAAAATCACGGACGAGTTGGCCAGCTACGCCTCGCCGCTGTTGGCCACGATTGACGGCCGCCGCTGGTGTTTTGCCTTCGCCCGCGGAGGACTGGTGGGCTTCGAGCCGGCCAGCGGCAACGTTGACTTCCATTATCCATGGCGAGATCGGAGCATGGAGAGCGTCAACGCCAGCACGCCGGTCGTGATCGGCAATCAAGTCTTCATTTCCGAAACGTACGGCCCTGGCAGTTCGCTATTGCAGGTGCGGCCCGGCGATTACGACGTGGTTTGGAGCGACGATCCGCGATTGCGCGACAAAGCGATGCAAACGCACTGGAATACGCCCATCTACCACGAAGGTTACCTCTACGGATCAAGCGGCCGGCACACCGAGAACGCCGAATTGCGCTGCGTCGAGTGGAAGACCGGAAAGGTGATGTGGAGCGAACCAGATCTGACGCGGACTTCGCTGCTGTACGTCGACGGACATTTCGTGTGCCTTGGTGAATACGGCACGCTGCACCTGATCAAAGCCACGGCGGAGAAGTTCCAGGTCGTCGCCGAGGTCACGCTCGAAGACAAAAGCGACAGGCCGCCACCGCTCGGCTTTCGCAGCCCGCCGCTGCTCAAGTCTCCCTGCTGGGCAGCGCCAATTCTGTCTCACGGGCTGCTGTTCGTCCGCGGTAGCGATCGTTTGGTGTGTCTGCAATTGATTCCGGACGCGTAGCAGCATCTCGTAGCGGAATTCGTGAGAATTCCGAAGTTTCACAACATCTCGTAGCGGAATTCGTGAGAATTCCGAAGTTTCACAACATCTCGTAGCGGAATTCGTGAGAATTCCGAAGTTTCACAACTTCGGCTACCGCTTTAAGTCGAGGTGTGGTTATCGTGCCATGAGGTCGGCGAACGCCTGCTTCGATTGCGCCAGCAAGGCGTTGTAGTCCGAGGCCTCAATTTCCTCGCCCATCAATTCGACTTCGTAGAAGCCC
>JBGTKH010000515.1:0-21078 GCA_041744735.1 Pirellulaceae bacterium
ATCCTGAATGGAAGAGTGCATTGTGACTCAGCGCGCACGATAAGAAAATAGGACTTGCGACCGGTGCGAGGATTTTGTTGAAGGCGTAGCAGAAGTCGTGAGACCTCTGATGTCTGACCTCTGACCTCTGAACTCTCACGAGTTCAGCTACGGGGATGTCGATTTCGGCGGGCTGCGTTATCGTGCGACCAATAGTTGCCACACGACCACGGCGAAGCCCAGCGGGATGCACCACCAGGCGAACAGGTGCAGGCGGCCTCGTTCCAGCCAGCGTATCAGCCAGGACAACGAGACGAGGCCGACGGCGAATGAGATTGCCAGCCCTAAGAGCAGGAGCGTTAGCGGCGTGTTTCCGGTTGCGTGCCCGGCCATGGACCAGGTTTCCAGCACGCCCGCGCCGGCGATCACGGGGATTGCTAATAGAAATGAAAACGTGGCCGCGGCGCGCGGAGCGAGTCCCAGTCTCATGCCGGCCGAGATGGTTGTGCCGCTTCTTGACAGTCCGGGCAAGATGGCCGCCGCTTGACTTAGGCCGATCAGCAACGTCTGCCCGACAGTTAACTGATGGTATTGCTCGGTTTGTTCGTTGTCCCGCGCGTGGCGCGCCGCCCAGAGCAACACCAGACCGGTCACGGGGAACAACAGACCAGCGGTCAACGGATTATTCAGCAGCGCGTCGGAGCCAAACGCTTTCAGGGGCAGACCGATCACGACCGCCGGAATCGTGCCCAGCACCAGCAAGCCAACCGCGCGGCGATCCTCTCCCAACAACCGCCAAATCCGCTGCCAGTAGAAGACCAAGATCGAAAACAGCGTGCCCACGTGCAACGCGATGTTCAGGTCGTCGATTTTCAAACCGTTCGTGTCGCCATACCCCATGAGCGCCGCCAGTACGACAACGTGGCCGCTGGAGCTGATCGGTAGAAACTCGGCGACGCCTTGCACGATGGCCAACAAAACAACTTGCCAAAACAGAGGAATCTGCATTGCCAGTTCATTCCTTCCCCGCGGTATGGGCGAGAATTGCGGTATGGGCGAGAAGTATAGAAATCCCGCGGGTTTGGCACAAGAACGAAAACGCCGTTCCAGCCCGCTCATCAGTCACTTTCCGCGTGTGCGGAAGAGTCGCCGCCGCTGCTGCACAACTGCTTCCGGCGGCGGCAACGATTACAAGTCATTGGGCTTGCTCGACATCGACGATGCGTGTGCGACGGAGAAAGTCGAAACGAATCCTTGTATTCCATCACCGTGTTCAGCATAATCATAGCGATTCACGCCGTTTGATTGCCCACCATCCGAGCAGGAGACCCACCATGCGTTTGCGAATGCCGCTGTTGTTTGCCTTCATCACGCTTGCTTGTTCGTTGCCGGCGAGCGCCCAGGAAACCGGCCTCGCGTCGATATTCAACGGTCAGGATTTAAGCGGCTGGCATGGCATGGGACACTTTGATCCGCGGAAGCTGGCGGCGATGACCGACGACGAACGAGCCGCGAAGCGGGCCGCCGATCTTGAGGACGCCAAACAGCATTGGACCGTCGAGAATGGCGAACTGGTCAACGACGGACACGGCGTGTACCTGACCACGGACAAGGACTACGGCGACATCGAAATGATGATCGAATACAAAACTGTGGCCAAAGCCGATAGCGGCATCTATCTGCGAGCGACTCCGCAGGTGCAGATTTGGGACTATACAAAAGAGGGCGGCAAGTGGGACCGCGGCGCCGACAAGGGTTCGGGCGGTTTATGGAACAACAGCCCCGGCGCGCCCGGCAAAGATCCGCTGGTACTGGCCGACAAACCGTTTGGCGAGTGGAACACGTTTAACATTCAACAGGTCGGCGCTCGCACGACGGTGCATTTGAACGGCAAGTTGGTGGTCGATCACGCCACGCTGGAAAATTTTTGGGAACGCACTCGTCCGCTACTTGCCACTGGTCCGATTCAACTGCAAACGCACGGCGGCGAGATTCGCTGGCGGAACATCGCCCTGCGTGAAATCCCGTCCGACGAAGCGAACGACATTCTGCGATCTCACAATGCCGCTGGCTTCAAGTCGGTCTTCAACGGCAAAGATCTAGCCGGTTGGGCCGGCGCGGTCGCTAACTATGAAGTTAAGGACGGCGCGATTGTCTGCCAGCCGGGCAAAGGCGGCGTGCTGCACACGGCGGAAGAGTATGGCGACTTCGTGGCTCGCGTGGAATTCAAACTGCCGCCGCACGGTAACAACGGTCTGGCGATTCGCTACCCCGGCTCGGGCGATCCCGCGTACGCCGGCATGTGCGAGCTGCAGGTGCTCGATTCGGAACATTCCAATTACGCCAACCTCGACAAGCGGCAGTATCACGGCTCGGCCTACGGCCTGGTGCCCGCCGCACGCGGTTACTTGCGGCCGACAGGCGAGTGGAATTTTCAAGAGGTGACCGTGAAGGGCTCGACGGTGAAAGTCGAACTGAATGGCTATGTGATCCTGAACGCCGATCTGAGCCAAGTGACCGAGTTCATGGCCAATCGCCCGCACCCCGGCAAAGATCTGCCCCGCGGCTACTTCGGCTTCGCCGGCCACTCCGACCCCGTCGCCTTCCGCAACATCAGCATCAAACGGCTAGACGCGGTGGCCGAGACGTCACAATCAAAATAGGTCTGACCTGCAAATAGTCGTTTAACCCGTAGCCGTAGGCGAGGGCGTCTCGCGCGGCGGGTTGAACCAACGTCGACACTCCCTCGCCTGCGGCTACGGGTTAAACGAGTCGGGGCCTAGTGACCTCTGCTTCGGGCAGTCCCACGGGAAAGCAAGTGTCGGGTCACTCGCGTATCGCTGCGGGTAGATGATCAAGTGTATGCTGTAGGCGGTCTTATCTGACTTCTCGTCAATGGTTCGGTGTAAGGAGCGGGTTATGAACGGCGTGCTATGGGCGGGGTTGGTGGTTGCGCTGTTGGCGGTGACTCCGCAAGAGATTGATACGGCGGTGCACGATTTGGGGTCGGACAAATTCGCCGAGCGGCAGCGGGCCACGCGGTTCCTTTGGGAGCAAGGGCTGGCGGCCGAGCCGGCGCTGATCAAGGCCGCGGAAAGTGACGATGCCGAGATCCGCGCGCGGGCTCGGCAGATTCTCAGCGAATTTCGCTACGGCATTCTGCCCGGCGTGCCCGAAGACGTGATCACGTTGATTCGCGGCTTTCGCGACGGACTGCCGCCCGATCGTTTGCAAGCGCTGCAAGGCTTGGCGGAGAAGCAACAATTCGCGACGCTCGAACGGCTGATTCAATTGGAAAGCAACGAAGAGATCCGCCGCGCGTTGCTCGTCCAACTGCTGCAGAACGCCACGGCCGTCAATCATTTTCTGGAAGCCGAGCGGCTGCCGAAATTCATCGCTGCGGTAGCCGTGAAGGAAGACGAAGCGTGGCGGCGTTCGGTGCTGGCCCAGTTGCTGTTTACGGACAAGGTCGTACAGCGGTTGGCCGACAAAGGGCAGCTCGACACGCTCGTGGAATTCGTGGACGGTGAAAAATCCGCGGAAGTCCGGCGCGGCATGCTGATGTTTCTATTCAGCAATCAAGCCACCATCAACCGGCTGGCGCAAAAGGATGGCTTGACGTTTCTGCTGACGATGGCCGCGAAGTCAGACGACAAGGCGACGCGCGGCATCTGGCTGCGGCAAATCGTGAGTGCCTCGGAAACCGCCAAATTGTTGACGGACGAGAAGCACCTGCAGCGTCTGCTCGCCTTCGCCAACGAACATCTCGACGCGGAGCAACAAAACGCGGTCCACGTTCAACTCTTCCAAAATGAAACGCTTGTCGCCGCGATCGTCGAGAAGCGCGGCTTGGACGGGCTGAAGTCGCTGGTGGCGTTTGAAAAGGACCCCGTCAAGCGCGGCCGCTTGCTGGGCACGCTGCTGTCAACCGGTACCGTGCGCAATCACTTGGCCGAGAGGAATCAGATGTCCGGGCTGTTCAAGCTGGTGCGCGATGAATCGCACGCCGACGCCCGCGGCGAGTGCCTCAAGGCTCTCGCCGAAAACGGCACGCTGCTGTACTGGCGCATGGACGACGCGACCCGCAAAGAATTGTGGGTACTGTTGAAAGCCGGGCCGGAGAAGGGACAACCGTGGCGGGCGAACATCATCTTGTCGACTCTTTCCTACGGCAACGTGCCCGAAATGCTACGCGACAAAGGCGAAGTCGAGTGGCTGTTGCAACTGTTTCGCGACGATGCAACGGCCGACGAGCGAGGCCGGCTGCTGCAATTCTTTACTTATTCCAACATGCTGCGGCTGATGATCGATCAGCAGCGTTTCGACACGCTGTTGGAAATGGCCAAAACTCTGCCGCCCGAATCAAGAGGCCAAGTCCTGGGCCGGCTGGTCGCGAGCACCGACGGAACACAGCATTTGATCGACGCCAAGCGATTGCCGTTGCTGGTGTCGCTGGCCAAGGAAGAGACCGACGGTAATGCGCGGCAGCAATACTTGGAAGCCCTCTTCAGAAATGGCGCGGCGATGACGGCACTGGTTGACAATGATCTGTACGACAAACTGTTGCCCCTGATTGAGTCGGAGAAGGATGCGGCGCGACGCGGCAGTTTGCGGGGCGGCTATTACGCCGGCAGTCTGCGGCCGCTGCAAAAACTGGCCGAGAAAAAGCAACTCGACACGCTGCTCACGATCGCCCGCGATGAAGCTGATCCGGAAGCTCGCCGGCAATACCTGCTGCGGCTGTTCGGCAGCTACTATGCGATCCCGCTGCTGGTCCAGGAAGGACACTATGACGCGCTGCTGGAATTGGCCGAACAGGACGGCTCGTCGCGCGTGAAGTTGCTGAGCCAATTGTACGCTCAGCCCGCCGTGATCGAGCGGTTTGTGAAGCAAGAAGAAACTCAGACGCTGCTGCGATTCGCGCGGGACGAGGCCGATCAAGAGGGCCGGCAATTGCTGGTGCAGCGTCTGTTCTATTCCGAGCCGGCGCTGGCTGCGCTGATCAAGCAAGGCGAATTCGACGCGCTACGGGCGCTGGCCATGCGCGAAGAATTGAAACCGTACCGCGCCACTTTGCTGAGTCGTTTGTTCAGCTCGCCGTCGCACCTCGAGGGACTGGCCCGCCGCGATGAGACAGGCAAACTGATCCAATGGGTTCGCGACAGCGAGGACGCGGTGCGGCGATCCGTCGTCGAGTCGCTTGTCAGCCGCGAAGCGTCACTCAAGATCCTCGTCGAGAAGGAACATTTGGACGACCTGATCGGCTTGGCCAAGCAGGATTCACAGGCAACAACTCGCGGCCAAACGCTGGCGCGGCTCATGACTCAGCCCGTCGTGCTCAACACGCTCGCGCGGCAGAAGAAGCTCGACCTGATCCTGCAAACGGCTCGGCAGGAACCCAACGACGGCCAGAATCTGTTCTTGTCCAATCTGTTCAACAATAGTCAAGCGATGGCGATGCTGCTGGAACACGGCTCGTTCGACGCCTGTTATGAATTGGCACTGGCCACGACAGATGCCACGCAGCGCTCGATGCGCTTGGCGCAACTGCTCACAAATCCCAAGACGATCGAGCATCTGGTCGCTCAGAAGAAAACGGACGTGCTGCTGCGAATCGCCCATGAGTCGGACGCCGCGGCCCGGCAGCGATTTTTGGAGCCGGTGTTTCGTAGCACCGCGGCGATGACGGCGCTGATCGCGGCCGGGTCCTTCGACGTATTGCACGGGCTCGTTCAATCAGACGAGGATCGCATACGCCGCTGCGTCCTATTGGCCGATTTGTACGCGGGCAATCCGGCCACAGTGAAGATGCTGGCCGAGAAGAAGCAGCTTGACGTCGTGCTACAAACGGCCCGCGATGAAACCAATCCCGACGCGCGGCGGCAGTATCTGCTGCGCGTGTTTGGCAGTTACTATGCCATGCCGTCGCTAGTCGAACACGGACAATGCGAGCCTATGTTGGCGCTGGCGGAGGAAGAGCCGGACGCCGCCGCGCGCGTGCAGTTGCTGGCCCGCTTGTACGCGCAGCCAGCCGTGGTCGAGCATCTCGTGAAACAAAAACAAGCCGAAAAGTTGCTGCGTTTCGCGCAGGGCGAGTTGGACGATCAACACCGGCTGCAGGTCGTGTATCGGCTGTTTCAATCGTCCGCCGCTCTGGACGCCCTGGTCGAGCAAGGGCACTTCGACGCGCTGCGGTCGCTGGCCGAGATGCCCGCGTTGAGATCGAATCGCGATACATTTCTCAGGCAACTCTTGACGTCCACGGCTGTTGTTGAACGATTGGCCGGCCGCGACGAACTGGCCAACCTGTTTGAGTGGGTGCGTAATCTGGACGATGCGACTCGGCGGCAAGTTGTCCCGGCGTTTACTGCTCGCGCGGAAACGGTGAAGCTGTTGGCCGACAAGGGGCATCTGAACGACCTGATCGCGCTGGCCAAACAGGAACCGAACGCGACGACGCGGGGCCAAGCGCTGGCCCAGTTGCTCGTTCAGCCAGTGGTTCAGGCAGACTTGGCTCGCCGCAATGAACTGGCCGCGATGTTACAGTCGGTGGCGCAGGACGCTCCGGATGCGCGCCGCTATTTCTGCATGTACTTGCTTGGTAGCCAGCAGACGGTCGAGTTGCTGGTAGCTCAAGGCTTATTCAAGGACCTGTTCAAGCTTGCGGCGGAAGCAGACACTGGAACCGGCACATCGCGTCTCCTGCAATTGCTGACCAACCCGAAGGTCATCGAACACCTGGTCGCACAAAAGCAGCTACAGTTGCTGTTCGAGACCGTCCGAGATCAAAAGACCGACGAGGGCCGCCGCCAGGCCCTCTTGGCGCTGTTCAGGAGCTCAACAACCGTTGCGACGCTAGTCCAGCACGGCCAGTTTGGCGAACTCGATGCGCTGTGCCGGTCGGAAACAGACCCCGCCGCGCGGCGGCAACTTCTTGCCGCGCTGCTGGCAAATCATGCGGCCATCGAATTGCTGGCCAAGGATGGCCGCCTTGATCAAACGGTGAAAGAGGTGCTCGAAGAATCCGAGAAGGATGCAAAACAACTTCTGATATCGCGATTGCTGTCGCATAGCGACGCCTTGAACACCCTGCTCGATCGCGGATTCTTGGATCAACTATATGCACTGGCGGATGCGCAGTCCGATGCGACACTGCGGCGCTATTGGCTCGCTCGTTTGTTGACGGCCCCGAAGAGTATCCAGCAGCTAGTAAAGGACAACCGTGGGCAACTCTTGCTGAGCCTCATCGCGGCGGAACCGGAACCGGCGCGGCGGACGATGCTGTTGCAGAATGTCGTTAACCAGCCCGACGCGATCGCAGCCATCGTTGCTGACGGCGGTTTGGATGTCCTTCTGAAGCTCGTGAAAGAAGAACCAAGCGAATCCCAGCGTGAATACTGGCTCAGTTCCGTGTTGTTCAATCCGGCTGTAGTCGATCATCTCGTCGAACACAACCGGCTCATGGAAATGATCGATGACTATAAACCACAGGAAAACGCGCAACGGCGGCAGCGCTTCTTTTATGGCTTGACGTACCATCAGAACAGCTCCCGGCTGCTGCGCGATCCCAAGCTGGCGGCACAGCTCGTGACCGTGTTGAAAGCCGATGATACGAGCAACCGCGACAACTGGGTCCGCAGTATTTTGCAAAACCCGCGCATCTGGCAGGCGCTGATTGCCAGCGGCCAGATGTCCGTGCTCCAGGAAATTGTCAAGCTCGAATCGGACGACAAGCTTCGTGCTGAATCCTTGCAGCGCGTGTTGTACGAGCCGGCGGGCTTCGTGCCGCATCTGATCCAGCAAGGCAAGCTGGACGAGGCGCTAGAGTGGCTGGAGGAACACGCCACGGACGACGTGGGACGAATGCGGTTGGCAATTTTGCTGCTGCTGACCGGAAAGATCGATGAGAGGATCAAGGCGGGCAAGAACGAAGATCCCCGGCTGCTGACATATCTCTGGCGGGCCAAGGGAGATTTGGAGAAGGCCAGGGCGGCGGCGGAGCAAACTGGCGACGATGGGTTGCTCAAGGCGGTTTTGGTCGAGCAGCGCCGATGGGCCGAGGCAGCCCGACTACAAGCCGCCGGTCCCTGTGCGCTGCCGGTGCCGGTGACAAATCCGCCGCGCGATCCGGCGCAAGCGCGCATCGAACAGTTGGGACTCGCAGCGGCCTACCAGCGATTGGCGGGAAACTCCGCGGACTTCGAGCGATCGATCAGTGACGTTGAACAATTGGCGACCTTGGTTCCCAACGACGCCGACTTACCGTGGCTCTGCTTCGAGGCGCTGGCGCTGAACGACCGTCCCGCGGAAGGAATCAAGCTGGTCATGGCTAGCCATCCCGTGCGGGCATTCGACTTGCTCGTCTATCGGCATCAATACCGCGAGGCGCGGGACTTGGCACGCTGGCCCGAAAACGCCGCGCCGGACCGCGTGTGGTTGGATTCGCTTCCCGTAACTGCCGGCGCTGGCGACACAACCGCCCAAGCGCTGCAGCGCGTTGAGTTCGCGATGAAGGTCGCCCGCTTGTTGCACATGCTGGGTCTCGGGGCCGAGTCAAAGCAGGTCTTCGATTTGGTGGAAACGTTTGCGCAGCAGCAACCGGCTGAGAACGATGCCGGCGCGTCGCGGCGGCGATGCTGGGATCAGGTTGCGCTCGCGCTGGTTCAGCTCGGCGACGAGCAACGGGGTTGGCAGGCCGCGACGCACTCGCAGTACTCCGCCGATTCGCAGCCCGGCGTATATCCCATGTTGTATGGACAACGAATTCTCGAAGCGTCCGGTTGGTGGATGTTCTTCCGTCAACAATTCGCTGGCGAACCGCCGACGCAAACGATGAGCCGCGTGCATCGCGTACTCAATGCATCGGGGACGGAGGACGAGTTGGACGAGTTGGCCGCCGCAGCCGAGCTGTTCGCCGAACGATGGAACGACGGACGCTCGACAAGTATTCGCATGGCCGTTGCCGAAACGGCTCAACGTGCCGGCAAGCCGGATGTGGCGCGCAGGATGCTTGAGCCGCTTCTCGACAAGACTTACGCGGCACCATTCCTGTTGGCGGACGCCTTATTCAAACAGGGCCAATGGCTGCGGGCCGCGGAGCTTTACGAGTCGGCATGGCAGAACGGCCAGACCAACGGGCAACTCACGGCGTTGTATATGGCGGGCGAGTCGTTCATGCGCGCGGGCCGCGAAGAGGACGGGCGGCGGCTGAAACAACGGGCCTCGCAGATGGCGCTGGACAGCAGTTTCCGCCGGAGTATGGCGATCGAGCTGCTGGATCGCGGCTTAGAGGAAGACGCTGTCGAGCAATTCAACTTGGTGCTGCAAACCGCGCCGTTTGAATCGGCACAATGGAACGAAGCCATCCGCCGAATGGCCGATCGCGCCGAGGATCACCCGGCGGAATTGGCGGTGCTGCTGGAGTATTCGTTGCTCGATGATTTGCGAGCGGGCTTTTACCTGTTGAACGTCAACGATTATCTGCGCGTGCCTGCCAACATCCATCGGGCGCGGGCCAAGGCGGCGGCCGCCAAGGACGACATGGAAACGGTGCGCCGCGAATTCGACCTCGCGCTGGCCGCCTCGCCGGGAAATTCCCAGTTGGCCGAAGAGTTGATTCCGCTGCTCGATAAAAAGGGCCGGCGGCGTGAGGCGGATGAACTGTTCGACAAGGTTTTCACCGCCTACACATCGTGGACCGACGAATATCCACAGTGCTCCACTCTGCACAACAATCTGGCCTGGATCTCCGCCCGCTGCGGCCGCCGCTTGGACGACGCCCTGAAGCACGCCGCGCGAGCCGTCGAACTGGCCCCAACCAACGCCGGCTACGTCGACACGCTGGCCGAAGTCCACTTCCAACGCGGCGACCGCCCATCCGCCATCGCGCAGGGCCAACGTGCACTGTCGCTGCGTCCCGCGGACGAACACCTCAAGCGCCAACTCCACCGCTTTCAAAACGACCCGCTGCCATAGTTCTCCAGGTCATCGGTATGCCTTTCTGACATCGGGGATGGCGAATCGGGAAAAATGTGTCCGTGGGGGCTTGTGGATGCTGGGCGCCTTGTGCCATATTTCACGATCTTTGGGGACGACCGCGACAGGGCTTCGATGTCGGGCACGTGTGCGTTGGTCGTCGGACACAGGTTGTCGTGCCGCTTTCTCCGATGCTTGGGAGCGGCTGGAAAAGGACGAGCCCAACTGTGGCCGAGTACTTCCATTCCGCTTGGCAGTTGCCAACCGCGCTGGCGTATTTGCTGGCGGCGTTGATTCATTGTTTCTTGCTGATCAACGTGGTGGCGGTCGGCGCGCTGGTGTTCATTTGGATGGAGCGAAAGATCTCGGGCCGCATCCAGGATCGGCTGGGTCCGACGCGCGTGGGCGGGCGATTCGGTTGGCTGCAGACGCTGGCCGACGGCGTTAAGCTGATCGCCAAAGAAGACATCACGCCGGGCGGAGCGGACGCGATGCTGTTCAAGCTCGCGCCGTACATCAGCTTCGCGGCCAGCTACGCGGCGTACCTGGCATTGCCGTTTGCCGACGGCTGGGTCGCACAGTACCTGAGCGTGGCGGTGTTCTTCATTCTGGCCGTGATGGGGCTGGAAGTTTTCGGCGTGATTCTGGCCGGTTACTCATCCGGCTCCAAGTGGTCGCTGTTCGGCGGCATGCGCGAATCGGCGCAGGTGGTCAGCTACGAAGTGCCGATGGCCATGTGTGTGCTGCTGCCGGTGATGATCGTCGGCAGCATGGATTTGGTGAAAATTGCCAATGTACAGGCCGGCTTGTTGACCAACTGGTTGATCTTCCACGATCCGTTCACGTTCATCGTCTTTTGGGTTTATTTCACCTGCGCCACGGCCAGCGTGAATCGTGCCCCATTCGACTTGGCGGAAGCGGAAAGCGAACTGGTGGCCGGATTCCACATGGAATACTCGGGGCTGCGGTGGAGCATCTTCTTCATGGCCGAGTACGGTTCGATGTTCGCCGTCAGCGGTCTGGCCGCGATTCTGTTCTTCGGCGGTTGGCACGGTCCGATTCCGATTTTCCAAATCATCGGCTGGAGTTACGAGCACGTACCCGGCGAAGCGTGGCAATTGACCGGATATCTGGCGAATCTTGCCGGCTGTTTGAATTTCGTGCTGAAGGCCGTGGTCGGCGTGAGCGTGATGATGTGGATCCGCTGGACGCTGCCGCGTCTGCGCATCGACCAAGTGATGACGACCTGCTGGAAGTATTGTGTGCCGATCTCCGCCGGCTGCTTCGTGTTGGCGGCAATTTGGACGGTCATGGACATCCCGTTCGCCAACGACATCGCTCCGGCGAAGCCGCGCTACGCCGTACGTGAGTTCTGGTTGGAACAGGAGAATCGTGCGGCAGCCACTGAATTCTCACGAATTCAGCTACCAGTCGCGGCGAATCGTACGGCTGCGGAAGGGGGTGCGCGATGATGTCCCTCTTGGCCGCGACGGCTATCAACTGGCATTCGATTTTCTTCCTGCTGTTCGCGCTGGTGGCGTGCTTCTTCGCACTGGCCGTGTTGTTCACCAGCAACATTGTGCGGATGGCGTTTTATTTGATCCTGTCGCTGGGTGCGACGGCGGGGCTGTTCTTTCTGGCGGGAGCCGCGTTTGTGGGCGCGATGCAGTTGATGATTTACGTCGGCGGCACGCTGGTGCTGCTGGTGTTCGGCGTAATGCTCACGGCTCAACAATCATTTATTTCGATGAAGACCAAAGGGGGCGACTGGATTTTGGCCGCCGCGGCCGGCGGTACGATGTTGGTGCTGTTGATCAGCATCGCGTTCCGAGTGGAGGACTGGAGAGCGGGCCGCCCGGACGGCGATCAACTGACGGCCGCCGACGTGGAAGACACCACACGAATCGGCGCCGCGTTTATCGGCGTGCGAACCGACAAGCTGGATGTTTACGACGATGCGGCTAAAGACGGCGAGAGCGAACCGGACGCCGCAGGCCAACTTACGCTGCAGGGGATGTCCGGCTACCTGCTGCCGTTTGAAATCGTTTCGATCCATTTGCTGGTCGTGCTGATTGGTGCCGCCTATTTGGCCCGCGCCAAGAAACGTGCTCCCGCGAGGTCTGCATCGACCACCCAACGTTAACGAACCATCGAATGCCATGAACCTGTTAACTGACCCTATCGGAGTTTCGCATTACTTGGCCGTCGGCGCGGTGCTGTTTGTCACCGGCGCGGTGTGCATGGCCACGAAGCGCAACGCGCTGGGCGTGCTGATGGGGATCGAATTGGTGCTGAACGGTGCGAACATCAACTTCGTGGCCTTCGGCAGCAAGCTGTTGCGATCCGACTCGTTCGGTTTGGACGGCCAGTTGTTTGCCCTGTTTGTGATCGTGCTGGCGGCGGCCGAGGCGGCTGTGGCGCTGGCCATCGCGCTGAACTTCTACAACAACCACACCACCATCGACGTCGATCGCGCGGACGACCTGAAGGGCTGATGCAACCTGCTCACATACCGCTGTTGTTAGGCGCGGCCGTTTTGCTGCCGCTGGCCTCATTCTTCGTGATCCTGGTGTTCGGGCCGAAGATGGGACACGCGGGCAAATTCGCGGGAAATGTGGCCACCGGCGCGATTGTGGGTGCCGGCCTGTTGTCGTTCATTTCGCTGTTCATTTGGCTCGGCGAGCATTGGCCGGAGAAGCCTCACCACGGTGGTCATGACGAAGCGAGTTCCGGCGAACATGGCGGCCAGCACGATAACGGTGCCGGCGAGCAGGAGAAGAGTGGCGAGCATCGCGCCGCCGCGAAACGCGATCGTGCCCCGCTGGTCATGAACGTCGCATTTCATCCCGGGCACATCGACGAAGAACCGACAGCAGACGAAGATGCCGCACAGCACGCAACAGATAAAGATGACGGCGAGCATGCGCATCCGGTGTACACCGGCGATTATTATTTGCTCGGGCAGTTCGGCCGCCTGCGTGTGACGATCAGCTACTACGTCGACACGCTGACGGTAGTTATGTTTTGCATGGTCACGCTGATCGCGTCCTGCATTCATTTCTACTCGACCGGCTACATGCACGACGAGCTGCATGACTTCACGGATCACGAAGTGCATATGAGCGACGGCTCGCACCTGCACCGGCCGGGGCGCTATCACCGTTTCTTCCAATACATGTCGCTGTTTTGCTTCAGCATGCTGGGGCTGGTGCTGGCCGGCAACATCGCGATGGTGTTTGTGTTTTGGGAGTTGGTGGGCATCTGCTCGTATTTTCTGATCGGCTTCTACGTCGAGCGAAAAAGTGCCTCGAACGCGGCCAACAAAGCATTCATCGTCAACCGCATCGGCGACTTCGGGATGATCATCGGTTTGATGGCCCTGTGGACGGGCTTGGGGACGTTCTCGTTTGGCGACGTGCCACGAGTGGATCCGCAGACGGGCGCGGTTGTGAAAGATGACCACGGAAAGGTCGTTCTAGAGCCCGGCATCTTCAGTCAGGTGAGGCCGGGCAAAGACGAGCATCCTTATGGACCCGAACGGGCTCATGAGTTGATCGTTCCCGATGGCATGGTGCAAGCTGCCGCCAGCGAGCGAGTGGTCGCCATCGTGCGCGACCACGCGTCGTTGTTCCCCGACCATCCGGAGGACGCTGACGCCGCATCGCAAGCTCAGATCGAATACGAAACACGCGGCTGGCGAGACCAAGGATACGGCTATTGGCTGTTGGTGATTGCCGGCATTGGCATCTTCTGCGGTTGCGTGGGCAAGAGCGCGCAGTTCCCATTGCACACGTGGTTGCCCGACGCGCTGGAAGGCCCCACGCCGGTTTCTGCTTTGGTGCATTCGGCGACGATGGTGGCGGCGGGCGTGTATTTGGTCGGGCGGTTTTATCCCGTGTTCGCGCCGGAAGTGCTGCTGGTGATCGCCATCGTCGGCTGCATTACTTTGTTTATGGCTGCGACGATTGCCATTACCGCAACGGACATCAAGCGCGTGTTGGCGTATTCAACGGTCAGTCAGTTGGGCTACATGATGTTGTCGTTGGGCGTCGGCGGTTGGGCCGCGGGCTTGACCCACCTGATCACGCACGCGTTCTTCAAGAGCCTGCTCTTCCTTTGCTCCGGTTCGGTGATTCACGCGGTACACACGAATGAATTGCCGCAGATGGGCGGATTGCTAAAGAAGATGCCGTACACGGCCATCACGATGCTTATCGGTTGCTTGGCAATCGCCGGCGTCGGATTCCCGATGGTGATTTTCGGCGGACACGGGATTGGCTTTAGCGGTTTCTACTCGAAGGATGCAATCCTGGAGCAAGCGTACTCGTTCATGCAGACGAACAACTCCGCTTGGTCCGCGATCTTTTTCTGTGCGGCGGCGGGCGGCGCGGCGATTACGTCGTTCTACATGTTCCGGCTGTGGTTTTTGGCGTTTGTCGGCAAGCCGCGAGATCATCACCGCTACGATCACGCTCATGAATCGCCGAAGGTGATGTACATTCCGCTGATGATCTTGGCGTTTTTCGCGATCACCGTTGCCTGGCAGCTTTACGATTTCATGCCCGAGAGCAAACGGAATCCCGCCAATTTGAATCTGGTTTATTTGCTGGAGCAAGCTCGCCCCGCGGGAACCGAAGCAGCGGCGTTCGGCAAGCTGCTGACAGGCACGTGGCCCGCCGAGCACGACAGTCACGCGTTGGCGATTCGCTTGCCCGTGACGTTGTTGGCGACCGGCACGTGGATTGTCGGCATCGGTTTGGCATGTGCCTTCTACTGGTTGCGTTACCTGGAGGCAGAAGATGTGCGGAAGACGTTCCAGCCGATTTACCGGTTCTTGATCAACAAGTGGTGGTTCGACGAACTGTACGATTTTATTTTCGTTCGGCCGGTACACGTGATTTCGCGATTGGCCGCGATGATTGACCGGCGGTATATCGACGGACTGATCGACGGTTCGGCGCGAGTGACGCGCTGGTTCTCGTCGGCGTTTGAATGGGTAGCGGACCAGACGATTGTGGACGGGTTTGTGAACCTGCTGGCCGCGTGGGCGTATGCGTTGGGCGTGTCGCTCCGCCAGGTGCAAACCGGCCGCATCCGCCAGTATGTGTTGTTTATTGTCGTCGGCGCGATTGCCATTTTTATCCTGATCAGCTTCTTTTGGAGCCCCGAAACCCCAGCCCGCTGACGACATAAGATTCCAAAATACCTCGAGCGCATTTCGAAACGGTAGCTGCACTCGCCAGAGTGCGGATGGATGCCGGAAAGGCCCGCGTGCTGGCGAACGCAGCTACGATTGATTTAGATTTTGAAATGGCCACTGGACAACCTTCCTACGGGAATTGACAGATATGGACGCACACTTGTTGCTACTTAGCCTGATTGTTTTTCTGCCGGCCTTGGGAGCCATCGTGCTGGCGTTTCTGCCCAGTGACCGGCACGACGTGCTGCGCTACTTTACGCTGGCGATCACGGTCGCAGTGCTGTTGGCCAGCTTCTTCGGGCTGCTCGATCCATTCAATTCGTTTTCGCAAACGAAGTTCGACACCACAGCCAGCGAAATGCAGGGCGTGTTCAACCTGCCGTGGATTCCGTCGTTCGACATTTATTACTCGATGGGCATCGACGGCATCAGTTTTCCGCTGATCGTGCTGACCGCCTTGGTGAGTGCCCTGGCGATGGTGGCGAGCTGGAACATCACGAAGTACGTGAAGGCCTATTGCATCCTGTTCCTGCTGTTGGAAACGGGCATGCTGGGCGTGTTCCTGGCGCTGGACTTCTTCCTGTTCTATGTGTTCTGGGAAGTGATGCTGCTGCCGATGTACTTTTTGATCGGCGTGTGGGGCGGCCCGCGCAAGGAATACGCGGCGATCAAGTTCTTCTTGTATACGTTGGTGGGCAGCGTGCTGATGCTGATCGCAATTCTGATGCTGTACTTCAGCAGCGATTTGACAGACCCGGCTCTTAAGGATCATCTGGCCCGCTGCAATTTAAGCGCCGGCGTCAAGGCGCGCGTCAACACCGCAATGGCCGAGGAAGGTTTGGGCAAAGACGTCGCTCCCATTCACACGTTCAACATCCTCGCCTTGCAGCAGATCGGTCAGCACACCGATCAGTTCAGCGGCAAAATCTTTGGCCTGACAATTCAGTGGTGGGCGTTCCTGCTGCTGTTTATCGGCTTCATCATCAAGGTGCCGTCCGTGCCGCTGCATACGTGGTTGCCCGATGCGCACGTCGAGGCGCCGACGCCGATCTCGATGATTCTGGCCGGCGTTCTGCTGAAGATGGGCGGCTACGGGATCATCCGCATCTGCTACCCGATCTGTCCGCAAGGCGGTTATGACTTGGCGTATTTCGTCTGTTTGGTGGGCGTCGTGAGCATGGTGTACGGGGCGTTTGCCGCGATGGCCCAGAAGGATTTCAAGCGGCTGGTCGCGTATAGCTCGGTCAGCCACATGGGATACGTTGTGTTGGGGCTGGGTGTCTGGTCCGCGACGGCGGGCACGAACTACAACCCCGATTACTGGAACATGGGCGTGCAAGGCGCGATGTTCCAGATGATCGCACACGGCATCAGTTCGTCCGGCATGTTCTTTATGGTCGGCGTGATTTACGACCGCGTGCATCACCGCAACCTCGACGAATTCGGCGGATTGTTCGGCAAGATGCCGGCCTATTCTGCGTTGTCGATCGGGATATTCTTCGCCGGCTTGGGCTTGCCCGGTCTGTGCGGATTTATCGGCGAAGTGTTCGTGGTGCTTTCCGTGTGGACATACAGCAAGACGCTGGCCGTGATTTCCGCCGCCGTGGTGATCTTGACGGCCGGCTATATTCTGTGGGCCATTCAACGAGTGTACCTCGGCGCCGAATACAAGGGCCCGCACGAGGACCACCTCACGCCAATCACACCGCGCGAGTTGGCCGTGGCTGTGCCGCTGTTCGTGCTGGCCATCGCGCTGGGCGTCGCGCCGCATCACACCGTGTTCCGATACATGGACAAGACCATCGAACGGCAAGTGGATGAGTTAACTCAATGGACGGAGGGCGAGGACAAGCGGCGTGAGGAAGCTCGTAAGTGGGCAGAAGCAGAGAACGCGACCACAGCCATTACGCCGCAGATTCAGGAGCAACTTGCCGAGCGACGGTCGGTTGACGCAACGAACACAGAGCGCCGGCCGATCAATGCGGTCGCCGCTGGCATTGACCGGCAGGAAAGAACGACGCCGTGAACATTCACGATATAGTTGACGTGTTGCTCATCGATACGAAGGACTCGTTGCAGGCCTTTCTGCCCGAGTTGACACTCTGCGCCGCCATTGTGCTGATGCTGCTGGTCCGCGTCTTCAATTGGGGCCGGCGGATCGACGCATTTTATTTCGCGTTGGCCGGCTCCGTCGTCGCGCTGTACTTCACGGCCCCCTGGATGCACCTGCACGATGTGACCGCGGCCAGCGTTACGCGGACGGAGATTTTCACGGGGATGCTGGTGGTCGACACGTTTACCGTGTTCGTGCGCAGCATCCTGTTCGTGTTTGCCGTGCTGTTCGTATTGTTCATGAAACTGTCGGGGATGCCCGACCGCGAAGACAGCGCGGATGTCTATACGCTGGTGCTGGGAGCCACGCTGGGCATGTGCCTGATGGCGTCGGCCAATCATCTGCTGATGGTGTTCTTAGCGGTTGAGATGGCCAGCGTTCCGTCGTACGCGCTGGCCGGCATGCTCAAAGGGCATCGGCTGGGCAGTGAAGCCGCACTGAAGTATTCAATCTACGGAGCCGGCACGGCCGGAGTGATGCTGTACGGCATCAGCCTCGTCGCGGGTTTGCTGAACACGGCGCACCTGCCGACATTGGCGGCGCGACTGGCGGACAAGATCAACGCCGGAATGCCGGCCGAAGAAATGCTGGTGTTGGCCTTCGCCGGCTTGATGATCGCGGTCGGCCTGGCGTTCAAGCTGTCAGCCGTACCGTTTCACTTCTGGTGCCCGGACGTTTTCGAAGGTGCGACGGCTGAAGTGAACGCCTTCCTGAGCGTCGCGTCGAAAGCGGCCGCATTGGCGCTGTTGATACGAGTCGCCATTGGATTCGGCACAGCGCAAGATTCGACTGCGATGGTTGCTGCGGCGCCCGCACAAATCGAATCCGAGCGCATCGTCGAGGTAGCGTACGTTGCCGCGGAGGACGCAGATCCCGAGCCGCCTGACACAATGCGCAGCGACGAGCAAGAAGTGACCCGCATGCAAGCGCTGTCGCCGGCCCGCGACTTCATCGGCAAGCTGATCGCTTTTTTCGCCGTGATCACCTGCACGTTCGGCAACTTCGCGGCTTACGGCCAAACGAACATCAAACGGCTGATGGCCTACTCCACGATCGCGCACGCCGGTTACATGATGATGCCCGTGCCGGCCGTGATGGCAATGGCCGGCAGCCATCCGGCGTTGGCCGAGGAGGCGGTCGCCGCGCTGTGCATCTATATGAGCGTGTACCTGTTCATGAATCTGGTTGCATTCGCCATCATCGCGTTCCTGCGCAACGCGATGCAAAGCGAGGAGATCGCCGACTACGCCGGCCTGATCCGCCGTCATCGTGTCATCGCGGTCTGCATGGCGGTGACGTTGTTCAGCCTGATTGGCATGCCGCCGTTGGCCGGTTTTGTCGGCAAATTCGCGGTGTTCGCATCGCTGGTGAATGGTTACAAAGCGGTTGGCGAGTCGGCCAATTACCTGCTGGCCGTGTTGGTGGTGGGCGGCCTCAACACGGTTGTCAGCCTGTTCTATTATCTGCGAATCATCAAGGTCATGACCATCGACCCCGAGCCGCAGGACCGGCCGCCGTTTAAGTTCGCCGACGTGTCGCTGCAAGGCGCGTATGTGTGGTTGGTCACGGCGCCGACGGTGATTCTGTTCTTCTTCTGGAACGATTTGAACCAGTGGGCTCTGACGGCGGCCAGGCACTTGCTGTCGTAAGCAAAAGGGAGCGGCATGATTTCGGTCGACACGAACGAAGTGCTGAATCGGCTGCTGGTGATCCACCGCCGATCGCTGCCCATGTATCTGAGCTGGGCGCAGCCCTGGGCCGATCGCGGCGACCGAAAGGCGCAAGACGCGCTGTCGCACGTCGCCGCGGACCAGCAATACCTGGTCGATCGCATTGCCACGTTGATCCTGGATAACGGGGGCGTCGTCACTCCCGGCGAGTTTCCGCTGATCTTCACCGGCTATCACGATTTGTCTATGGGCTATTTGCTGCCCAAGGTGATTGCCCTTCAGAAAGAGGACGTCGCCGCCATCGAAGAATGCGTCGACATGCTCCGCCTGGCACCGATGATCAAGGCCGTGGCCGAAGAGTCGCTGGGTGCCGCGAAAGGGCATTTGGAATCGCTCGAAGAATTAGTCTAAGAGACATGACCCTCTTCGACACCCACGCCCATCTGGATGACGAACAGTTCGATGCGGATCGCGACAGCGTCGTGGCGCGTGCTACTGCAGCCGGTGTGACGACGATTGTCGCCGTGGGCACGACGGCTGCATCGAGTCAAAAGTGCATTGAACTCGCCGCGAGCTATCCGGGCGTTTACGCTTCCGTCGGCATCCAGCCAAACCACTGTGCCGAGGCGCAGCCGGGCGATTGGGATCGTATTGTCGAACTCGCCAAGCAGCCGCGCGTTGTGGCACTGGGTGAGACGGGACTGGATCGTTACTGGGACTATACGCCGTTTGAGATGCAGCAAGACTATTTCGACCGGCATCTGCGGCTCTCGCAGCAACTCGATTTGCCGTTCATTGTCCACATGCGTGACTGCGGCGCGGACATTGTGCAGATGCTGCGCGAGGCCCGGCAGCGCGGCCCACTGCGCGGCGTGATGCATTCATTCACCGGAGACGCCGCGCTGGCCGTCGAGTGTCTCGATCTGGGCCTGTACATCAGCTTTGCAGGGATGGTCACGTACAAGAAGTCCGACGAGCTGCGTGCCGTCGCGGCCACGATTCCAAACGACCACATCTTGATCGAGACCGACGCACCGTACCTGTCGCCGCATCCCAAGCGCGGCCAGCGTCCCAACGAACCGGCGCTGCTGGTTCACACCGCCGCCTGTCTGGCCGAAGTGCGCGGCGTAACGGCCGACGAATTTGCGGCGCAGACAACGAGTAACGCGAAGCGGCTCTTTAGAGCAATTGCCAAAACGTAGCGGAATTCGTGAGAATTCCGAAGTTTCACAACTTCGGCTACGGTTTTGAAATGCCCTCTACGTCACGGCCAGTTTACTGCGATCTTCACCACGATCTTGCGGAGTTCGCCGTCGATCGCCAGCGGCGCGTGAGCGTCGTCGGGAAAGAAGATGACGAAGTTGCCCGGCGCGAGCGTCAGCCACGTTTGCGGCGCGTCGGCGAAGAACATGATGTCCTTGTCGGCGTCGAACGGTGTGGCGATTCGCTCGCACGTGGAAGTCGGCCGCCAACCGATTTCGTCGTTGCTGCCGAGTGCCAATTGGATGTCGATGTACCGCCGATGAGTTTCCAGCTTCGCGCCGGCCCGCCCTTGCCCAACGCCGCGCGCCACCAACACAAACAACCGATCGCCCACCACGTCGTGCCGGCCGAGCGACAGTTCCGCCAAATCCGCGCTCCGCAAAAATTCAAACGCCGGCCGAAAACCGGGATGCAGCGAGCAATACCGTTGGGCCATGTCCAAACGATCGAGAATCATTTTACATCACCTTGTTGGATTATCGGCATTTGCTAGCTTCGGGTTCAAGCCGGTTTAACTCCGGGGGACATGGGGTTTGTTTTTGGGTGTGATGAACTCTGGTGGATACGGGGCGGGCCAGCCGCGCGGGGAATCGCGCAGACGCTTCAGACGCGTGAGTTCTTCGGCGTCCGCGAAGACGGTACAAGTGCGTGCTGCTGCTGGACGAGGCGGCGCTGTTGGCCTGTGCGGCCTACGTCGATCTGAACCCGATCCGGGCGGCCCTGGCCGAGACGCCCGAAACGAGTGCCTTTACCGGAGCGAAAGAACGGATGGACGATCTCTCCGCAGCGTCGGCCGCGGCGCAGTCAACGCTGCACCAGCGGGCGCGGGTCGCAGCGGGCGAACGCAGCGGCTGGTTGAGCCCGCTGCCGTGCGATGC
>JBGTKH010000516.1:0-8524 GCA_041744735.1 Pirellulaceae bacterium
CCTTGTAGCCGTACATCAGCGGCTGGTGGATCATGACGCTGGCGTGCGGCAGGGCGTTCCGTTTCCCCTTCGCCCCGGCGGTCAACAGCAACGCGCCCATGCTCGCGGCCTGACCGATGCAGTAGGTCGCCACGTCGCAGGTGATGAACTGCATCGTGTCGTAAATCGCCAAGCCGGCACTGATGCTGCCGCCGGGCGAATTCACGTACAGGTGCACGTCCGCCTTGGGATCTTCGGATTGCAGGAACAGCAACTGAGCCACGATCGTGTTGGCCACAGCGTCGTTCACCTGCGTGCCCAAGAACACGATGCGGTCCTTCAGCAGCCGGCTGTAGATGTCGTACACCCGCTCTTCGCGGCCGCTTTTTTCGACGACGTATGGAATTAGAGTCATCGCTTATGTTTTCTCCGTGATCGAATGACGCAGACGTCTCTCGCTGCTGCGTCAGTCCTTGTCTTCTTCGTCTTCCGTCATCGGCGCCTTGGTCAAGATGTCGTCCACCAGACCGTAATCCTTGGCCTCCTGGGCGCTGAGGAAAAAGTCGCGGTCGGTATCTTTGGCAATCTGTTCGAGGCTCTTGCCGGAGTGCTCGGCCAGTATCTGATTCAGCATCTCGCGGTTGCGGAGAATCTCGTTGGCCTGAATCTCGATGTCGCTGATCTGTCCGCCTACGCCACCGTACGGTTGATGCAACATGACGCGCGAATGCGGCAGCGCGAAACGTTTGCCCTTGGTCCCGCCGGCCAACAACACCGCCGCGCCGCTGGCCGCCTGGCCCACGCAATACGTCGCTACCGGACAGCTCAGTATCTGCATCGTGTCGTAAATCGCCAACGTGGCCACAACTTCGCCGCCGGGGGAGTTCACGTAGAAGTGGATGTCCTTGCGACGGTTCTCGCTCTGCAAATACAGCAACTTCATCACGACTTCGTTGGCGTTGCCCGTGTGGATTTCTCCTTGTAGGAAAACAATGCGGTTCTCCAACAGCAAATCGCCCAGCGTCAGTTGCCGCTGACGCTGATAGGCCTGATAGGAATACGAATCCCACATGGGTGTTGGGGAAAAACGGCTCATATCGGATCGATCCTTTGTGGCGGCTTCCGCGGTGGGCGAAGTCCGCTTGTAGCTCGGGTTATAAGAGACGTGCGGAAGTGAAGCGTGGCGGGCGTCGGTTCGGGCCGCGTCAGATTTCCGCTGTTGTGAAGAACGGCGTTCTAACTGCGGACAAGTCTAAATGCGTTCGGCCGGCGCTCGCAACTCCTCGGCTTCTCCTCCGTGTTTGGCTTCGGGAATCTCGGATTCGTCGCCGCCGCCAATGGCGTGATCGACGGCTTGTGTTTCGTTCGCTTCGGCTTCGAATTTCACTTCGGTGATGTCCGCCTGGGACTGAATCAACTCAATCGTCTTCCGTTCGATGATCTGATTGCGCAGCGTATCCATCAGGCCGCGTTTCTCCAAACGAGCCCGCACGCGGCGCGGTGATTCGTCTTGTTGCTTGGCGATCGATTCGATTTCACGGTCGTAGTCCTTGGGCTGGTCCTCAATTTTCTCTGCTTCGGCGATGCGTTCCAGGATGAAGTGCTCTTTCAGCGCCGTGGCGGTCGAAGCCAAACTGTTTTGTCGCAACTCGTTGGCATGTGCCTGAATCTGATCGTTGCCAAAGCCGGCGGACTGCAGCTCCATCACCGCCCGCTCTAATTCGCGGCGCGCTTGGCGGCGGAGCAAATCCTGCGGCAGTTCCCAATTGGCCGACTCGGTCAGCATCGCGGTGATCTGCTGGCGGACTTGGCGCTGTTGATAGTACGACAACTGCCGTTCCATTTCCTCGCGGACGGCGCCGCGCAAATCGGCCTCGTTCTCAAAACCGCCGATGCGATCGAGAAAGGCCTTGTTGAGTTCCGGCAACTCGAGACGTTTGACGTCGAGAATCTCGAACTCCACGTCCACCTCTTTGCCGCGCAGTTCTTCGTTTTCCGCGTCTTGGCTCAACGTGACTTTTGCCTGGCGCTTGTCGTCAGCCCGTGCACCGATTACCAGCTTGTCGAAGCCTGTAACCTTGCCGTCGCGGAAGCTGAGGATCGGCTTGACGCGGACGGTTTTCTCTTCGGTCTTGGAAATCTCGCGGCCGTCGTGCCGGAACGTGGCGTTAAACGTTACATAGTCGTCGACCTGCACTTGGTCGTCTTGCGGCACCAAGCGGCCGTAGCGGCTGAGCAACGTCTTCAGATGCCGATCCACGTCCACGTCGGAATACTCGCGGACCGGCTTCTCCAGCTTCAAACCTTGCCACTTCGGCAAATCGAATTCGGGCCGGACTTCCAAGTTGAACTCGAACGTCATCGGGCCGTCTTCGGGCAACTCGATGGCGTTGAAGTCGAAGTCGGGTTCACTGATGGCCGAGAAATCACACTCTTCGCTCACCTGCGTCATGCTATCCATCAGCAGCGAGCCCTTCACCTGATCGGTGATTTGCGGGCGGAAGCGGTGCTCGACCAGCTTCCGCGGGGCTCGGCCGGCGCGAAAACCGGGCACTTCCGCTTTGGGCACCAGACCGTCGTACGCTTCGACGTAATAGCGTTCGATGTCTTCGCGGGGGATCGTGACGGTCACATGGCGCTGGCACGCTCCGCGCTTGTCGACCTTGATGTCCAGGTTCAGCTTCTGTTTCTCTTCCGCAGCTTCGGCCGTGGCTTCGGACTCGGGAAGATCGTCGATTTCGGTTTCGGGAGACGTCATGGCTCTCAACTTCTAGATGGTCCGAACTGAAGAGCGGGTGATGGGATTCGAACCCACGACAACAACGTTGGCAACGTTGTGCTCTACCAACTGAGCTACACCCGCACGATGGCTGCGGCTGCGAAAGGGGCAAAATGGGACCGCTACCGCACGCCCGCGGAATTCCCGGATTATATGCCGGTCATTTGAGCTTGCAAGGGCAGTTATCTCAGGCAAAGGTGCTTTGTCACGGCTGAAATTTCGGGTTGAACTGTGAGCCGATGGCGCTAGCCACGGGCATTTTTGCCGTCCGCCCGACGCTAGCGCGTTCGGCTCACCCGAAAATCAAGCTGTGACAAAGCACTGGCCCCTCCCCATTTACAGGCTCCTCGCGACCGTTGCGAGGTTGCGCAGGCCGGGATAGACTACAAAGCGTCGCGTTTCGTTTGGCGAAATACCGCGCCTTCTGATTTGTGGAGTTCGGCACGACATGAATGCAAAGCTGGTAGTCGTCGGAGGCGATGCCAAAGCCGCAGAGATCAAGCTGCGGCTGCCGACCATTATCGGACGCGGTCGTGAAGCCTCGTTAACCCTGCCTCACCCACTGGTCAGCCGCCAGCATTGCGAAATCTTCGAGGCCGACGGCCAATTGATGGTCCGCGATTTGGGCTCGCTGAACGGCACTTATATCAACAACCAGCGCATCACCGAGGCCGTGCTGCCGCCCGGCGAACTGCTGACGATTGGCACCGTGACTTTTCGCGCCGTTTACGTCATCGATCCCAATCTGAGGCCGCCCGAGCCCGCTGAACCGCAAGTTGCCGCCGCCGCGGCCCCCGTGGCAACTCCCGTCGCCGATTCGTCGGAAGATCTGTCCGAAGGCAACATCGAGATCGATGACGAATCCGAGGATGTTGCCGAACTGAATTTCGAGGACTTCGAGGATTTAGATGTTGATGCGGATGACGTGTCGGCCGATTCCACCGTCGGCCCGCCGGAACCAGACGCCGCTGCTAGCGATGCAGAAGCCGCGGCCGAAGCGCCTGAAGAGCCGGCCGACGACCTGGGCTTCGTTGAAGTCGACGTGGACATCGACGACGTCGACATTGAAGATTTGGCAAACGACGAGCTAGAGTCGCCGGACGACGAAGTCGAAGAGGACGACGAAGAGGTTCCGCCGCCAGCGGCTGCGAAACCGGCGAAGGCTCCCATCGATGCTGAGCAAACGATCGATTTTGTCCCACCTGCCGCCGATCAGTCGGACGACGCTGAAGAGAGCGAAGACGACGATGATTTGAATTCGTTCTTCAAGAGTCTGGGGTAAAGCAATCCCGGGGGTGTACGCCGTGCGATGTTTCACTGTCAAATTCTTTGTGCCTGCGCTGCTGTTGGCCACCGGCTGCTCGACCGGCGTGACCGTTCAATCGGCCGAACAGCCCGCGGCGGAAGGCGCGGCCGAGCAACCGGACAAAGCTGCGCCGAAACATCGCAACCATCTCGCCACAGAGACCAGCCCGTACCTGCTGCTACACGCCCACAATCCAGTCGACTGGCACCCTTGGGGCGAAGAGGCACTGGCTAAAGCGAAGAAGGAAAACAAGCTGATCTTTCTCTCCATCGGCTATTCAAGTTGCCACTGGTGCCACGTCATGGAACGCGAATCGTTCGAAGACGAAGAGATCGCCGCGCTGCTAAACGAACATTACGTCTGCATCAAAGTCGACCGCGAGGAACGTCCCGACATCGATTCGATCTACATGACGTCGCTGCAAGTGTTCAATCAAGTCACGGGCAGCGGCCGAGGTGGCGGCTGGCCGTTGTCGATGTTTTTGACGCCCGACGCGCAACCATTTTTCGGCGGCACGTATTTTCCCGCCCGCGACGGCGACCGCGGCGCCGCGACTGGATTCCTGACGATCGTCAATCGCGTGCACGAGATTTGGGAGAAGGAGCCCGACAAGATCAAGGCCGACGGCAAGATGCTTACCGAGTTTGTGAAGACGGAGATGCGCGGCCGGCGGCCCGCAGCGCTGATGCCGCTCGACGCCGATGTGCTCGACGCCGTGCAAGCGCAGCTCGACGAGCAATACGACGCTCGCTACGGCGGTTTCGGCTTCAGTGAAGCGAATCCCTTTCGCCCCAAATTCCCTGAGCCGTCGAACCTGTTCTTTCTGATCGATCGCATCCAGCGGCACGGCGTCGCGGGGAAGGACAAAGATCGAGCCCGCGAAATGCTGGTCGGCACGCTCCAACGGATGTCGATGGGCGGCATCCGCGATCACTTGGGCGGCGGCTTTCATCGCTACAGTGTCGATCGCTTTTGGCAGATCCCGCACTTCGAGAAAATGCTGTACGACAACGGGCAACTGGCGACGGCCTACACCGAAGCGTATCTGCTCACCGGCCGCGAGGATTTCAAACGCATCGTCGAAGAGATGCTCGCGTTCGTGCTCCGCGAAATGACCGACAAGGACGGCGGGTTCTACTCTGCGCTCGACGCCGAGTCGGAAGACGAAGAGGGAAAGTTCTACCGTTGGGAAAAGCAGGAAGTACAGAAACTGCTGTCGGCCGATGAATTCAAACTGTTCGCGGGAGTGTACGGACTAGATGGCGAGCCGAACTTCGAAGAAAACTACTACGCACCGCAATTAGAACAGCCGCTGCACGAGATCGCTGCCGAGCGAAAGGTGGACGAGAGTCAAATGGAAACGCTGCTTGCCCCCATTCGCCGTAAGTTGCTCGCGGCGCGCGACAAGCGCGAACGGCCGCTGACTGACACGAAGATTCTGACAAGCTGGAACGGCCACATGATCCGCGGCTTTGCCGATGCCGGCCACGGTCTGAAAAACGAACGTTACGTGAAAGCCGCCGAACGTGCCGCGGACTTCGTGCTCGCCCACCTGCGAACCCAGGATGGACGTTTGCTGCGAACTTACGGCAACGGCCAGGCGAAGCTGAACGCATACTTGGACGACTACGCCTTCTTCGTCGACGGCCTGCTCGCCCTGCATCGCGCGACGGGCAACGACAAATGGCTCGACGCGGCTGATGAACTCACGGCTCTCCAACTCGATCTGTTTTGGGACGACGAAGCTGGCGGTTTCTTCTTCACCTCCGACGACCACGAATCACTCTTGGCCCGCGGCAAAGACCCCATCGACGGCGCCGAACCGTCGGGTAACTCTGTGTCCGCTCAGAACCTGCTCTACTTGGCCAAGGCGCTCGACAAGCCTGAGTATTTGGAGCGGGCCTCGCAGACCATCCAATCATCCTCCGCCATCCTGCAAGCCGCCCCCGCCGCCGCGCCCCGCATGGCCGTCGCACTGGCCGAATTGTTACAGCGCACCGCGAAGCCCGAATAGACGGTGATTGCAATTGACTTATTTGTAGGACGGACGCCTTCGTCCGTCCGATGTTTCACGAGGATTCCCGGTTGCACGTGGGCGACGAAGCTTCAAACGCATTCACGATCCCCGACACGCTCCCGTTGAAGCAACCGCCCAATGCCCGTATACTGGTCGGTTTGACTGAGCTATATCGCCAAAAATCAGACAGTATCTCAGGAAACCACGGACATGACGATCGACAAAAGCCTCCGCGTCAAACGGGGTATGGTTCGCAGCCGCAACGTGCTGACACGGGCCGAACGCCTCGCCAAGCTGAAGGATTCTGACCGCTGGTCGGACGGCGACCCGGTGCTTGGACTGCCCAAGGTCCGCGTCCAGAAGCTGGCCCTTAAGAAGAAGAAGAAAGCCAAGAAGGAAGAAGGCGAAGAAGGCGCGGCGGCCGAAGAGACATCGAAGGACGTCAAGAAAGAAACGAAGAAAGAGGGCAAGAACAAGAAGTAGCCCATGCGCGTGCGTTTGGAATACGGCCGAACGGGGATGCACGTCGAGTTGCCCGACGAGCGGATTGTGCGCACGTTGGCCTATAAGAACGCCACGCCCTTGGCCGACCCTCACGCCGAGCTTCGCGTGGTTCTCGACCGGCCGACCGGCACGCCGCCGCTGGCCGAACTGGCCCGTGGCCGCAAAGACGCCTGCATCGTGATCTGCGACATCACGCGGCCGGTCCCCAACGAGATGATCCTGCGCCCAATGCTCGAAACGCTCGAAGCGGCCGGCATTCCGCGGGATAAAATCATTATCCTGATCGCCACCGGGCTGCATCGGCCGAATGAGGGCGACGAGTTGGTTGAGATGCTCGGCCCCCACATCGCCGCCAACTACCGCATCGAGAACCATCACGGCCAGGTGCTCGACGAGCACACGTATCTGGGCGAAAGCCCGCGCGGCGTGCCGATTTGGATCGACTCGCACTACGTCAACGCCGATCTGAAACTCACCACCGGCCTGATCGAGCCGCATCTGATGGCCGGCTTCTCGGGCGGCCGCAAGCTGATCTGCCCCGGCATCGCGGCGCTGGAAACGGTCAAAGTCTGGCACGGCCCCGATTTCCTGGAGCACCCCAAAGCCGACTGCGGCATCCTGGACGGCAATCCGGTCCACGAAGAGAACACCTGGATCGGTCGCAAGACCGGCTGCGATTTCATCGTGAACGTGGTCATCGATTCCGAACGCCGGCCGCTGAAGTTCGTGGCCGGAGACATGGAAGCCGCCTTCCACGAAGGGGTCGATTTCGTTCGCGGCGTGGTCACCGACACGGTGGCCGAGCCGGTCGACATCGTCGTCACCAGTTGCGCCGGCTATCCGCTGGACACCACTTTCTATCAAGCCGTGAAGGGTTTGACCGGCGCTCTGCCGATCGTCAAGCAAGGCGGCACGATCATCATGGCCGCCAGCCTGTCCGAAGGCATCGGCAGCCCGCAATTCCAGCAACTGTTCGACGACAACGCCAGCCTGGCAATGTTCGTCGAGCGGATTCTGGGCAAGGACTATTTCGTGATGGACCAGTGGCAGTTGGAAGAGTTGGCCAAAG
Source organism: Pirellulaceae bacterium (assembly GCA_041744735.1). GTDB lineage: Bacteria > Planctomycetota > Planctomycetia > Pirellulales > Pirellulaceae > JBGTKH01. The sequence continues at coordinate 7,655 of JBGTKH010000516.1, forward strand.
TCTGCCGCAAAGCCAAAGTGAAACTGGTCAGCGACGGCCTGCCCGCCGCCACCATCAACCGCCTGTTCGTCGAGCACGCCCCCAGCATCGAACAAGCCGTCGCCGACAGCCTCTCCGAATACGGCCCCACCGCCCAAATCGCCGTCATCCCCAAAGGCCCCTACGTGCTGGCACAAGTGGCTTAGCGCTTTGGCAAATCGAAAAGTGGGGTAAGCATCCTGCTTGCCAACTTCATTTCTACGATAGAACGGTTTATTCCAACCTGTCTGCGATGAACATCCTGCAACCTTGGAACATCGTTTTTCTGGTCGGCTTCGTCGTTTACTTCGGGATTCGGCATGTGTTCATCCAGCGCACGAAGGGCGAGAAGAAAGAGGTCCGTCGCTTCGACGCCTTGGAAAAGGTTCTGTTGTTTGCGATGGTTCCGCCGATCATGCTCCTGCCGCTGCTCTATTTGTTCACACCGCTGCTTGCGTTTGCCGATTATCGGCTTCCCGCGGTCGTGCCGTGGTTTGGAGCCGCGGCGATGGCGGCGTCGCTGTGGCTCTTCTGGCGATCCCACTCCGATCTGGGCCAGAACTGGTCGGTGAGTCTCGAGCTGCGCGAGAACCACCAACTGGTCACGCACGGCGTCTATCGGTACATCCGGCATCCTATGTACACGTCGATTTGGCTGTGGGGCATCGCGCAGGGAATGCTGCTAGAGAACTGGCTGGCCGGTTGGTCCGTCCTGCCCGTGTTCGCCGCGATGTATTTCCTGCGCACGCCTCGCGAAGAACAATTGATGTGCGAAAAGTTCGGCGACGAATATCGCGGATACATGCGCCGCACGGGTCGCATCATTCCGCGCATCACGCGTGCGGCGGAAGG
>JBGTKH010000517.1:0-4384 GCA_041744735.1 Pirellulaceae bacterium
GACGTGAACCTGTCCAGCACCGCCTACATCGCGTGGGCCGTGTTCGGCAATGGAAAGGCAGCGAGCGAAGCGGCCCCGACGCTCGATTACCTGCTGGCTCATCGCCCCGATTCGATCAACGACCCGTACACGCTGGCCATCGTCGCCAGCGCGATCGCGTCGATCGACAAGAGTAACGCCGCGCTCGACTCATACCTGAACCGACTCGACGCGCTCAAGCAGACCGACGCCGAGGGAAAACTCGCGTGGTGGAACCAACCGGAAGGCGGCCAGACGATGTTCTACGGCTCGGGGCAAAGCGGCGACATCGAAACGACGGCCATGGCGGCCCTGGCGCTGCTCGAAGCCAACCGCAATCCGGCGACGACTCGCAAGGCGCTCACTTGGCTCATCCAGCAAAAGGACGCCAACGGCACGTGGCATTCGACGCAGGCCACCGTGCTGGCGCTGAAAGCCCTCGTCGCCGGCACCGGCAAATCGCTGGGCGATGAAAAGGAACGCCACATCGAAATCGCACTGGGCGGCGAGGTCGTCCGCAAGATCACGATCCCGGCCGATCAGGCCGACGTGATGCAGCAGATCGACCTATCGGACATGGTCACCAACAGCGGCCAGTATCGCCTGTCGTTGGTCGAACGCACCGACAGCGGCACCGGCTATCAAATCGCCTTCCGCTACCACGTGCCCGTCGATCCGGCGGAGGAAAAACCGGCCGAGCCGCTCTCGATCGACATCGCGTACGATCGCCAACGGCTGGCGGTCGACGACACCGTCACCGCCGTCGCCACGGTCACCAACAACATGCCCGAGACCGCGCCGATGGTGATCCTCGACCTGCCCATCCCCGGCGGCTTCAAGATCGAATCCGGCGAATTGGACGAACTAAAGGGCTCCAGCATCATCGCCAAGTACCAAATCACCGCCCGCAAAGCGATCATCTACCTGCGAGCCCTGGCCCCCGGCGAAAAACTGGAACTGCGCTACCGCCTGAAAGCCACCATGCCCGTAAAAGTCGCCGTCCCGCCCGCGCAAGTCTACGAATACTACACCCCCGAAAACCGCGGCTCAGGCGGAGCGGCAATACTGGAAGCAACGTCGCAAGCATAATGAATGGCAGCAACGTGCCACTGCTTCGGAGTCCTCGGAGAAGCAGTGCTGAACCAAGAGAAAATGCGGACTTGAAATTCCCAGTGCTGCGAATCTCGGAAGCGTGCCGAGTGACGCAGCGAATACAAACTCGTTCACGACTGGCCGCAGAGTGAAATCAGTAATCGACGTGAGCTCACCAAACGGCACTGCTTCTCCGAAGACTCCGAAGCAGTGGCACATCCGTCGAGTCTCCAAGCAGGGCCACCCCGCCGAAACGGGCGATTCTTCGCCCCGAAGGGGCCGAAATATGTCAGCCTGGGGCAAGGCAACGCGAGCCTTGCGAGCGTGCCGCCGCCCCAGGTTACGGTGTCCATCGGATGCAACAGCCCTGTAAGGGCGAAGCATGTTCTTGCCGCGGATGGTTTCGCCCTTTCAGGGCTTCGGTCCCTAACCGGCTCCCTACCCAGGGCGGCGCTCCGCGGCTATCGCCGCTGCGCTCTGCCCTGGGCTGACATATTTCGGCCCATTGGGCCGATCGGGACGACTTACAACGCGGCTGGAGGCGTTGGCTCGGCAGGTTGGACGGATTGGGGCGACACGAGCACTGTTTGCCCGTTCTGCCACACGACCAGCGGCTGATCCGCTCGCCGGTGAGCTTCGACGGCATCCTGTGCCGCCTGGTTGAGCGCTTTCGAGACAAGGGGATCGTCGGTTTTGGATGACCGTTGTTTGCATCGTTTGATTTTGTCATGAACGAACCTCGTTTCTGATTTGCCGCCACAGGTTCTTTTGTGCCACGCGCGTCGTCCGTCGCTGCCTGCCGGCGGCGATCAACTCCATTCTACCAGCCTGTGAATTGTCGAACATCTCTCTAAACGTCTTGGAGTCTTCGGAGAAGCAGCCGCCAAACGAGCATAGGTTGAGACGCAGAGAATTCACAATCCAGTCGCAATGCTTGTCCCTCGACGCCCGCCCTGCTAACTTAAAACCACGCCATTCGGAGACCCGCCGCGTACACCAGTCCGTTGACGAATTGACGCGGGGTCAACTCGATAATCAACGTCGTCTCGCCGATCTGCACTGCTTCTCCGAAGACTCCGAAGCAGTGGCACATCAATCGCGTCATCGAACAGGGCCACTCGCCCGTGCTGCGCGGTTCGTAGGCGTCAGCTACGAAAAACTGGCGCGGCCGCGGCTACGGCCATTTGTATCCGCGAAAAAATAACTTGATGAATTGGATAAGTAGCGGCAGGGCGCAAGCCCTCCGGTTTCCGGCACTGGACGGCTTGCGCCGTTCCGATGATTCGACAAGTTATTTTTTCGCGGATCCTTTGAGCGGTCGCTGGCGTCCGTCTTCCATTTCCTGGACCGCGGGGGAATCGATCGGCTGTTGGTTGTTCAGGGTCAGCATTGCTCTCAATTCGTCGGGCGACAATTCGGGACCGAGCGTATTGAGGCTGCCATCGATCGACACGACACCGACAAGCTTGTAGGGGCTGCTGATGCCGTCGGGTGCCTCGTCACGCACGGACATGTTCATCGTGTCGAACTGCAGATCGCGTGGTTCCGTCCAATGGATTCCCGATCCGTGGTTTTCGACGACGAGAATTGTTGAACCACTCGTGGCATGAGGTTTGTTGCCACCAGCCGGCTCGGCACCCGGCCATGCCGTCTGCGGGCCGACGACGGCCAGATAATTGGTCACGCTGCCACCCTTTTCCTCGCTCGGGAAAGCGTAGGCTTTCGGACGCCGCTGGAGCAGCTTGCGATTGTTCGGCCCATCCCAAGGCTCGGAGAAGTCATACGCCTCGTACAACTCCGGCTGATCCATGTACGGCAACAGCAGCACGCGCCAACTGTGCATCGGCTTGCCCGATTCATCGGCGATATAAGCCGGCGGCAAGCTGCCGTTGTTGTCGTAGTAGTTGGCGACCGCCAAGCCGATTTGCTTGAGGTTTCATAAGCTATTCGTCCGCATCGCCGCCATGCGGGCTTTCTGCGCGGCCGTAAAAAGCCACCAACCGCCCGCGACGAAAGCCATCAACAGTAAACCGATTGCCACGTTGAACATTCGCCACCATCGGCGCTTGGCGAGTTCTGCTTTGGAAGTTTCTAACGCCATACGCAACATTGTAGCAGCAAACGTAACGATCCACGGGGCAAGCCCGTGGCATATTACACAGGTCCGCCGAGTTTACTTCGATCGCCCCGCGGCGATTTCGCGCTGTAAACGGCCGATCTCGGCGTTCACGTCGGTAAACCGAACGGGCCAGACGTGCGCGCGGAGTTGGCTGACGGACTCGCCGGCTTGGTCCCATTGACGCTGGTGGATTTGCGCGGCGGCCAAACGCAACAGGCCGGTGGGTTCGAGCGAGCGAATCTGAGCGACTTGCTGCCAGTGCCCGATGGCGTCGGGCCAGCGGTCTTGTTGTTGGCGGACTTCGGCCAGCAGCGCGTGGCTTGCGGCTTCGCTGGGCAGCACCTCGACGATCGAACTGTATGCCCGCTCGGCGTCATCGGGCCGACCGAGCGACTCGAAGCGACTTCCAAGGTCACGATAAAGCTGAATGTCACGGCGCGAGACTTCGAGCGTTCGCAGCATTTGTGCGACGGCGCCTTGTTTGTCTTGCTGCATGTCGAAGCACTGGATCAGCAGCCGGTGTGTTTCCGCATCGTTGGGCTGCAATTGCGCCGCGGTTTGCAGCGCCGAGACCGCCTGCGGAAACTTCTGCTGCTCCAGATATACCTGCCCGATGGTTTTCCGCGCCAGTGGGTTGTCCAAGCCTGTTTCGGCCTCCTGCCGGTCGAGTTGCGCGACGTACGCGTCCAAGTCCTCGGCCTGCCGCAGCACGCCCTTGAGCGTGTCCCGCGCCAGTTGGCGATCCTCGTCGGCCTGCGTCCAACTCACGATCGCCCCGCACGCCGCTTCCACTGCCTCGGGCGTCTTGCCGAGTGCTGTGAGCGAAGATCGGATAGACACGGGTCTTGAACAGGTTGCCGCCGGTCCATTCCAACAATCCCGGATCGCGGCGCTCGCGCAAGATGGTTTCGTAGATTTCGCGGGCCCGCTGCCGTTCGACGACGTCGGCCTCGACCAGTTCGTTGCCGATCCACATGCCGAACCCGGAAATCGATGCGCCCGGCGGCAACGGGAAATAGAACACGCCCTCAAGCTGCTGGTCCGTGTGATTGACGAACGACTCTTCAATCATGGTCCGCGCGATTTGGTCGCGGATGTCCACGGACACTTTGTGATAACCGACCGAGAGCGGCACATTGCGGCCGTCGATGTGGG
>JBGTKH010000518.1:0-4083 GCA_041744735.1 Pirellulaceae bacterium
AACTCTTCCGCCGAGCCGTAGCGTCGTTCCGGTTCTTTGGCCAAGCACTTCAGACAGATCGTTTCCAAGTCCCGATCGATGGCCGGGTTCAACTCGCGCGGCGAAACCGGATCGGACTCGTTCACCTGGCGCAGCGTCTCGATGATCGTGGCGGCTTGAAACGGCGGGCGGCCGGTGAGCATGTGGTAGAGCGTGGCGCCCAACCCGTAAACGTCCGCCGCGGCCGTCACGCCAGCGGCATTGCGCGTCTGTTCGGGGGCCATGTACGGCGGCGAGCCGAACACGTCACCGGTCACCGTCATCGCCTGTTCGCTCTGCGTCAACTTGGCCAATCCAAAGTCGACGACCATCGCCCGCCCGGTCTTCCGATCCACCAGAATATTGCGCGGCGTCAGGTCACGATGCACGACGTGTTGCGTATGTGCCTCGTGCACGGCGCGCGCCACCGGTTCCAACAAGGCCGCCGCCCGCCGCCCGTGCAACGGCCCGTCGCGGAGCATGTCCGCCAAACTTTGGCCGTCGACGTAACGCATCGAATAATAGGGGAGTCCGTCGATCTGGCCCACGTCGTAAACCGTCGCGATGTGGTCATGCTGCAAGTGCGCCGCCGCCTTAATTTCCGTGGCAAAGCGATCCACCAATGCTTGTCGCGCGCGGCCGGGGTGGGACGCCAGACGGTCGGGACGAATTAACTTGAGCGCCACGATCCGGTCCGCGCTTCGCTGGCGAGCCCGATAGACGACGCCCATGCCGCCGTGGCCCAGTTCCTCAAGCAGTTCATAATCACCTTGCGTGCGGGGCACGTCCCCCAATCCATCTGCTGTCGCGGGTTGGGGATCGCATTGCCGTGGAGGCGAGGCGTACGTACCCGTGAGGCAACTCTGCCGATCGGCACCAACGCCGTCCGGCACGGTCTCACTCCGTTCAAACACCGCGCTGACGATCTCGTCATACTGGACAAAACGCGACCGGTATTCCGCCGCCGATGGCAACTCGCCGGTGCGCCGACGATAGGCGATATCCAGTCCCAGCAATTCGCTCAGCAGCGAGCCGCGTTGGGCGGCTGGCACTTGGTGGAGGAAGTCCTCAATTTTGGCGGGCGGCCCCGCTTTCCAAAGCTGTTCGAAGCGGTCACAGAGCAGGTCAATTTGTCCGGCCATCGACAGTTCATCGAGTTTCGTTTCGTGCATCGCACCCCACACCGTGGACTTGTTCAACCTTACATCTTAGCGGTTTGCTGGTGCCGGCCATAGGTTGCCGGTCGCAGGTCTTCCAACTAACTCGTCATTTCCTGTCGGCCCGCCATCCGGTTTGGACATAGTAAGGTTGTTGGAACAAACGTTAGATTTTATCACCCCCAAGGAGTCCGAACATGACCAAGTTAATTTGTCGCACGTCGTTGGTAGTCGCGATCATCGCCGCCGGCTTTTCCGCGGAGTCGGCTTCGGCCGGCCGGCCGGGCTCGTATCGGCCCAAAGCCGGTCCGCAACCGAGCGTCCAGCAGCAGGACGCCGTCCTTCCGACTCAAGTCGCGGTGTCCCCGAAACAGCCGCCGACCACCCCGGAACCCGTCCGCGTTACCCAGGCTCAGCAATTGCCAATGCAGGAAGCCGTTAGCAATCCCAAGGACGATTCGGAACACGCAAAGGGCTTCGCAGAACAGGCCGACGCGGCCGATCGTGACGTGATTTTGGCAGTCAATGGCCATAGTACTGACCGATCCGACTGTTGGACGCTGGCCCTGCACGAAGCGCTCGCTGGCGAAGGCAAGATCGTACTGACGGTCTTCAACCGCAACACCGCCGCCCTCTCCTATCGCACAGTCGAATTGATTTCCCGCTAAGTGGCCGTCTTCCGATTCGCCACTTCCTCGCTCTTGCCGCGGGGAAGTGGCGATTGCCACTATAGATCATTTGACAACTTCCACACGCCACGCTCAAATGGGTTACATGGAAGACGTAACCCATTGGATCCAGCAACTCCATGCCTGTGACGAAGACGCAGCGCAGGCGATTTGGCAGGAGTATTTTGAGAAGCTGGTGCGGCTGGCACGGCGGCGGCTGGAGCGATTTCCGCGCCGCGCGGCCGATGAGGAAGATGTGGCCTTGAGCGCCATGAACAGTTTTTTTCGCGGGGCGAAAGCCGGCCGGTTTCCGCAATTGAGCGATCGCCACGATCTATGGAAACTGCTAGTTACGATTACCATACGCAAAGCCCACGGCCAATTGAAACGCCATCATGCGGAAAAGCGCGGAGGCGGGCGGCTGCGGGGCGAGTCCGTGTTCATGCACGGCGACGGCGAAGATTCGCAGCACGGTATCGAGCAGGTTTTGTCCTCCGAGCCGACCCCGGAATTTGCTGCCATGATGTCCGAAATCTGCGCCGACCTGCTCGATCAACTCGAAGACGACACGTTGAGAAAAATCGTGACGCTCAAGCTGGACGGGTACACCAACGAAGAGGTCGCCCAAGAGCTCGACTGCGTGGTTCGGACCGTCGAGCGGAAACTGGCGCGAATTCGCGACAAATGGGGCCGTGCCGTGTAGCGGTTCAATACGACCAAAATCGCGACTACACTTGTGGTTCGTAGCTGTACGAACGGCAGCCCGCGGCCGCGTAGCCAATCCGTCCAAATCGTTGTTTGAGCCCTTCCACGATGAAATGGTCATTTAAACTCGTCGAAGTTGCCGGTATCGGCATTTTCATCCATTGGACGTTTTTGATTCTCATCGGCTGGATTATCTATGCTCACGTGTCGGCCGGGGACAAAGCGGCTGTGATCGTGGAAGGAGTCAGTTTTGTGCTGGCGTTGTTCGCCTGCGTAGTCCTGCACGAGTTGGGGCACGCCTTGACCGCTCGTCGATTCGGCGTGCGAACTCGCGACATCACGCTCTTGCCCATCGGTGGCGTGGCTCGCTTGGAACGGATTCCGGAAGTTCCTATTCAAGAGTTTCTGATTGCGATCGCGGGGCCGGCGGTCAACGTCGTCATCGCGGCTGGGCTGTTCGGCGTGCTGGTGTTGCTGGGTGCGTTCAGCCAGATTTCCCAGGTTCAAGTCGTGGGCGGTTCATTTCTGGCCAAGCTGATGTGGGTCAACTTGATCTTGGTTGCCTTCAATATGCTGCCAGCGTTTCCCATGGACGGTGGACGGGTGCTGCGTTCGCTGTTGGCCACCCGCATGCCGCGCGTGAAAGCGACGCATATCGCCGCGTCGGTCGGACAGGTGATGGCCATCCTGTTCGCGCTGGCCGGCTTGCTGATTCCCGGAATGTTGATGCTGTTATTCATCGCGCTGTTCGTCTACCTGGGTGCTCAGGGCGAGTCGCATGCGGCGGAGATGCGCGAGGTCTTTCGTGGAGCGCGTGTCCGCGACGCGATGTTGCAACGCTTCCTGACACTCCAAGAAAGCGATCCGCTGGAACTTGCCACACGCGAGATGGCGGCGGGACGCCAAAAGGACTTTCCCGTGACCGACGGCCACGAAATCACCGGGATTCTCCTGCATCGCGACGTGGTCAAGGCGCTGGCGGAAGGCCGAGCGCAATCCCACGTCGCGGACGTTCTGTGTAATCGCTGTCCCACCGTACAGGCCGATGGCCCCCTCGACCGCGCCGTCGATCAGATGCAAGCCGCCGGTTGCTCGGCATTGCTTGTCGAAAGCGATGGAGAATTGGTTGGATTGTTAACCTCTGAGCACCTCGGCAATTGGATGATGCTGCAATCCGCCTGGCACGAGCGACCGGTTGAAAAAGGTAACCACGGTTGATTTCGTCCAGACGTCCATCTTCCCGGCCGCCTGGTGGTGATACCATTTGGCGTTCAGCGCTGTAACCGCGGCCGGGCTCAGACGTACAGAATTCAATTTTGCCGGCGAAAACGCGACTTGAAAACACCAACCATGTACCGGCAAAATTGAATTCTGTATGTCTGAGCCCAAACGGTATCACCACCAGCCGCCTGCTACCGTTGCAAATCCCGTTGATAGCCGACGCCCCGTGGGGTAGGCTTCCAGCCTGCCTCCGGTTCTTAAATCAGCTCACTGTCCCAACCATGACCACCAAGCATCGCCGCACCGTGATGGTC
>JBGTKH010000519.1:0-4934 GCA_041744735.1 Pirellulaceae bacterium
GCCGAGAAATGCTGGAAAAACAATTCCTTGCGGTTCTGCCCCGCACCCCCGACACACACAAATTCCGCGACCTAGTCGCCAACATCCTCAGCCTCTGCTTATAATCGCCAACACCAACCAGGCGATGGCCTAAAGTGCAGAGTAGTAGCCGTAATTGAACAAGTCGATGCCGCGCAAATACGGCCGGCAATCGCGCCAGCGAGTTGGATCGGGGGTCGCGACAGGTGTTTCTTGGGCACCGTACGAGTGTCCTTGGGGATCGCGGATCGGGTGTGGGAACTTGCCCGCGACGTAGGAATGCGGAGGCAGCGCCTGCTCGGGCACCAAGAGCGGCGGTCGGGTCGTTAGATCGGATGGTTCCATGCGATGGTTGCTGGCGTATTTTCCCAACGCGGCGCAAGGGCGTAAGGGATGACGCCGATCTTACTCTAATACGGCAACGCGGCAATCAACGTAGCCGAAATCGGCGCGACGACTCTGTGGTCCGCGAGCGTTCTGCACGGTAGATTGACGGGTGCTTGCTCCGCGTCGCGACGGTTGGGTTGTTAATCGGCGGAGGTTAGGTTCCCATGACTCGCTGCTCGCCGCTGATCTATTGTGTCGTCGCCCTTTTGCTGCTGATCACGTGGGCAGACATCACTGCGGCCCAAGACGATCAGGTGCTGCCCGAGCCCACTGTCATTCCCGCTCAGCCTCATGCGCTGGGCAACGCGGAATCGGTGGCCTTCTCTCCCGATGGCGTCTTGGTGGCAGCGGGGTTTGGCGGCGCGTCAAGCGGCCGATTTCCGCTGAAGCCCACCGACGGCGGCGTGGCCGTGTGGGAGACGGCGACCGGCAAACGCATCTTGCTGGCCGGTGAATATGGCGACATCGTGCGGCTGGAATTCTCAAACGACGGCAAGTCGTTGCACTACGGCCGTGTCTATACGCCGGGCGATAGCGTCGATTTCGACGCGGTGGTACTGCTCGACGTGGCCGGCGGCAAGGTTTTGAAACAATGGGACCGGGGATACGTTGGCGCGGCATCACCAACGGCCAGCCGTGTCGTCGTGGCTCAGGGAACCGGCATCTGTCACGCCTACGATCTGAATCGCCTCGACGCGGAAGAGGACGCGCGCGAGGTAATAATGGAAAACGCTCGCCATGCGCAGTGTCTGGCATTTTCTCCCGACGGGACGGTCTTTGCCGCAGTGCATGAAGTCTTGGAACCGTTCGTCCGCAGCGATGGCACGATCAATCCCACGGCGCGTGCGATTCGCCTGAAGGGCTTGGCGGTCTTCGATGCAGCAACGCTCGCGGTGCGGCAAACGACGTTGAACGACGAGTTGCCAACGTGCACCGCGTTGTCAGTTTCGCCCGGCGGAACCCTGCTGGCGACGGGGCACAAAGACGGAGTGGTGCGAGTGTGGGGCGGTGCGCCACTGGCCGAGAAACGCAAGCTGGATGTTGCCTCGGCCAGCTATGCCTGCCCGGTTTTTTCTCCCGATGGAAAGCTGCTGGCAGTGCTCACGCAGCCGGCCAACTCGCCAACGTGGCGTTACGCTCCGACGCCCAGCGGTTTTGAATACGGCAGACAGCAGCAAGGCACGACTTGCGAATTAGTGTTCTACGACACACAGACTTTCCAACCGGTGCGCCGCTGGCACTTCGAGGACGGCACGTTTCGTACGTGGCACGCCAACGGCCACCGCGCATCGCTCAATCCCCGGCGATTGGCATTTTCGCCCGACGGCAAGCACGTGCTGATCGGTTGCGACGGCGTCTTGCTAATCGAAGTGGAGACCGGCAAGATCGTGCGGCAGTTCGACGTTCAGTTAGGTGATGGGCGTTAGGCCGACGTCGCGGCCGGCTGGCCGTTGCCGTTGCATCCGATGTTTGGGAAAGTGTTTCGATGGCAAGGAAACGAGCGGCGGACAAACAAGCTTCCCTGATTCCGGCCGAGCGCATCGAGCGGTCGATCCTGCTGATGCGCGGGCAAAAGGTGATGCTCGACCGCGATTTGGCGGAGTTGTACGACGTTTCGACCAAAGTGCTCAATCAAGCGGTGCGGCGTAACCAAAAGCGGTTTCCTCATGATTTCATGTTCCAACTGTCCAAGGACGAGATGGAGAATTGGAGGTCACAATTTGTGACTTCCAATTCGGCGGCCAAGATGGGCTTGCGGCGGCGGCCCTACGCTTTCACCGAACAAGGCGTGGCCATGTTGTCGAGCGTCCTACACAGCGACCGAGCCATCGACGTGAATATCGCCATCATGCGGGCGTTCGTCCGTCTGCGGGAAATGCTGGCCAGCAACGCCAACCATGCCCGGCGGCTGGACGAACTGGAGCGGAAGTACGACAAGCAATTCGCCGTCGTGTTCGACGCCATCCGCCAACTGATGGCCCCACCCAGTCCCGACAAAGCCGAAATGGGCTACCACACATTGCGGCCAAAGTCGTGAAGTCGTTTGGCTTGGCCGGCGTGGTTGCGGAGTGTCCGGCACTTGCCAGACCTGTCGGCGGCGGTCAAGCCGGGCATCGTCGCGATTGTAAAGGCGACGCGAAAGGTGTTGGGGCCTTCCAAGGACTGCCGCCCCTCTGGCCGGTCAACGCCCGCGCGCCTCTGGCACGAAAAACTCATTTTGGGGACTGTTGGTAGTTTTTTATGCAGCGCGGCACGTTTCTTGAAGTTAGATATCGGTTTCGGACGTGCCGTCGTCGGGAAGCCGGACCGGGCGGCTGTGTCTCGCCAATTCGTAATGTTCCGTCTCGTGATAATAGTGCCTATCAAGCTTTATCAGTTCGATTTCAAGTGACCACAATTCGTTTTCCAAAGCATCCATCTGGCGGTTGATTCGCTGCTCTGCTCGCTCTGCGGCTGATTGCCTCGCTGCCAATGATGCGTCATCCCGATCGTCATCCATAACGACTTGCATCTGGCGATCAAGGGCATCAGTTATGTCGCATTGCTTCAGCCTTAAACACTCGAGCTCCTCTTCACGCTTGCGTAACTTAATGATGCGTTTTTTGAGAGCTGTAATTCGTCGTTCGATCGCGGCGCTAGGCTCGTCCTGCTCGATTGCGAAGCAGCCCCCATCAAATTCAAAGTCCTCACCAATCATGTCGCCGGTTGAGCCGTCCGTCGGCGACGCAAGCGTGTCGGCCGACGAAGGAAAGCGTATGCCGCTTGGCGAAGGGACGAGCACGTCGTCACCTGACGAAGGTACAAGCATATCGTTTGACGACGCGATTGCATCGAACAAACACAGTTTAAGATCAGAAATCGCTTTCGTCGCCTGTTTGTGCATGGCTGTGCCGCGAACTGTGATTTGTACCGCACGTTCTTGCGCAGCAATTCCTTGCTTCAGATTACGAATTCGGTCTTTTAGGTTTTCGTCGGCCATTGGGTCAGCGTTACCGTTGAGCACCCTCGAGCCTCGTCAATCTCGACGTCCTGCCAATTGCGTATGACCACGATACCGCCGGCAAAGAGGACTTACAACCAAATTCGACCGCCTACCGCCTACGTTTGCACGTGCCGAGCGATCAGCACCGGCAACGACTCAACGGTCGATGGCCGGCACGTTGCGTTAGAGCGCGTTTTTTTCGCGTCCGCTGATTCTCTGGTGATAAAACGTCGCGATGGTCCAACGGCCGCTGGCTCGACGTTCGCCGTTCGCCGTTTCCAGTTCAACACGGGCTGTGTCACTTTTGCCGTTACGTTGCCCTACCGGCTGCGGACTGACACTCGGCACTCTTCCGCTTTCACGATTCAGCACCGAGAGTACGCAATATAGGACCAGTACTGAAACGACAACGCCGGCAGCAATCACGGCAAATGGATTTTCTCGCCATGCACTGCGAAGAAATTTGAGACTCGACGTGACAGGAGTTGCGAAATGATCGGTCATCGTAGTATTCCACTGAGCGTCTACCGCCATGCGTTCGCAATCTCTGGCAGGGATTCGACGATGATTTCCCAGTCGATGTTTGCGGATTGGATTTGCAGGTAGTGTTCACCGGGGCCACTGCGCAAGTAGGTTTCGTCAGAACCGGCGCCGACGTAGCTGAGAACAGGCGCGTCAACAAATTCGCCGCTTTCGGTGTGGACGAAAATGGAGAATACGCCAAACTCGTATTCGTTCATGGTCTTCCACTTGATTCGCCATTTCCGGTGGGGCACGTTAAACGTATCGGTTTGCCGATTGCCGCGTCCCGCAAATGACACAAGCTTGCGCCAAGCTGAGGGATCGAGGTACCATTTGACATCACAACCTGGGCGCGACTGCTTGAATCGCTCAACGCCGGTGCTGCTAACTTGCGTGTCGGTTAAATAAAGATGTTCCAAGCGAGCGAGCCCCGTCAGATACTCAAGGCCGGCATCCGAAACCGAAGTGTCGCTCAAGAACAGGCAGTCAAGCTTCGTCAATTGCGAAAGATGTTTCAGACCAACACTCGTTATCTTACGATTGTGAGACAATGCAAGAACACGCAGATTGGTTAGGTCGCGAAGATGCACAAGTCCCGCATCGGTGAGCGCGCCGCCAGTTCTCGGACCGGAAAGATCTAGCGATTGGAGGCTCTTCAGCGGCTTCAAATGAATCAGGGCGTAATCGGTTAAGTTGTTACTCGTAACAGTCAAATGCGTAACATTTGGCAACGTTTCCAGATAAATCAATCCGTCGCCAGTAATATCGCCTTGAATTGTTACAGTTTCTAATTTGGGGCATTCCGGGTTTTTAGTGGGTGAACTGGTGGCATTGCGTCCAGACGCGAGGATTTTTTAAGGCATGGCTGGGCAAAAGAATGGCTGGGGGAGGAGAAAAGGCCCCGGCGGCGCGGGCCGCCAGGGCGACGGGCATTCTCCCGCCCAGGCCCGGCTATCCCTTGTCAGGTTGCGTCCCCGCAGAGCCCGACTCCGTTTCACCGGACAAGCAACACGATAGAGAGGTG
>JBGTKH010000520.1:0-5398 GCA_041744735.1 Pirellulaceae bacterium
TTGGGCGCGCCGCCCGGATCGAAGGCGCTGACCACCGGTGCCCAATTCGTGCCATCGGGATGGATGCTCCACACGCCCCACAGAATCGAGTTGCGCAGCCCCTGCGATTCGAGCGAACTGAAGATGATCCGCCCGTCGGTCAGCACCGCCGGATGCAACGCGCCGGCGATATTCAGATGACCGATTTGTTCGATGTTCAAAAACTCTTCGTCCTCCGAGATGCTCTCATCGCGGTCGTCCATCACGAACAGTTGCAGCGTGATCCGCGGATAGCCATTGGGCGGCCGGAAGGCATTGCGGTTGCTGGTGAACACGATCTTGCCGCCGGGCACCGGATACGCGCCCATGTTCATCACGCCGTAGTCAAGATACGTTTTGCCTTGTTCGGACGTGCGATAGTCGGCCGACCAATCGGCCGCGCCCGTGTTAGGAGTGAACCGCTGGTTGGTCAGCCGCACGATCCGGCGCGTCTTGGCGTGAATCTTGAAGATGTCTGCGCCGGTGTGCGCGGGTTGATAAGCGTTGGAACTCTTCAGCGAGTAAATCTGCGTGTAGTAAATCCACTGCCCGTCCAGCGACACGACGGGATCGGTGATCGAGCCGTCGCCGCCCGCCAACAGCAATTCCTCGCTGCCGTCTGGATGCAGCAGCATCAAATCGGCCCCGGGCTCCAGGTACACCGGCTGAGCGATGTCGGTGTAGAACCGCTTATGCACGTCGTCGCCCGCCCGCTGAGCCCGCACGTAGACGATGTCGTAGTCGTACGAGACCGACTTGTCTGTCGAAATGTGCGGCGGACGGACGTTCAGCGTCTCCAAAAACAGCGGCTCCTCAGCCCCTGCCGCATTCGCCAACAAAAACAGTGTTGCGATTACTGTAAACGCCGCCGCCGGGTTTAGACGTTTCATCATCACATCCTTTCCATTGAGTTTTACGAGCGCCTTACGGTCATCGTATGTTCAATTAGTTTCTCAGGTCACAGCCCGTGTTCCAGACCGCTTCTGGAGAAAGCTGCCATTCCTGTCGAGGGAGCCCGGCGAGGAGGCGGGTGCGCGCCAGTCGCGGTGGGCCGGTCTCAGTCGCGCTCCATGAACCCTTGTTGCGGGTCGAAGTGCTCATAGCTCCGCACACGCCAATGGTCATCTTCTTTATAGAACGTAACGATCACAAACCGCGGGACCGCACGTTCGGACATATAGCCATCCTTGTCCGTTCCGCTGACGACAACATTGAACTCTGCGACGGCTTTCGGCGGAAAGTGTTTGGGCTCGACGATGATCTGCAGGTTGCGCTTGATGCCGACGGCCGTCAAGTGATAACGCGGAAACTCACTCGCCGCCCTGTTGCGCACGTCGGTGGAGCCGGAGTAGACGTGGGCCAACACCTTCTGCAAGTCATTGCTCTCGACGTCGCGAGCGATCTGAAACAACGTCTCGCGCACTTCTTCGCGATCGGTTTTTACGAAACGCTCCACGCCCAACAGCAGCGCCGTCATGATCCCGGCGGTGATCGCCGTGTACAGCAGTGGCTTGCGGCCGGTCTGCACCCAAGCACCGCCTAGGACAATGACGACAAGCAGTCCCATGATCACGATCAGCAGCGGGCTCTCGACCAGCCACGTCATGGGCGCACCTCGCGGTGCGAATCACCAAGTGCCAATGACGCCAATGACCAATGACCAATGCAATCCATCGAGCAGATCATTGTAGGGACTCTGTGTGTTGAGGGGTCGGTTGCAGTGTTTGGCGATTGGAGAAATGTTGTCGCCAGAAGATGACCCAGGCCACGACCAGTACGCACGCCAGGCCGATATAAATCGGCCGCAGCACACGTTTCATTTGGTCGGCTGTGGCCAACTTTGCCGAAGGCTCGTCGCCCAGCGACTGTTGCCACGCACGCTCACGTCCGGCGGCCTTGTTGTGGTCTTGAGCCATCATTTCCGCCAGCTTCGGCTCGGCCAACACCAGCATTGCCAGCGCCGCCGTGCAGAATAGGTAGACCCAGTACCACGGGTTTTCAGCCAGCGATTTGCGAGACGTTGCGTCGGGCATAGTTTGGAAAAAGTAGGACGGATTGCCAATCCGTCCGTGAATTCTCGATACGCAACTGAGCACGTTGAACATTTCCGGATTGCCCGGCCAGTGATAATTAGTCGCAGTGCTGCGCTAGATACCTAGTGCCGCAATGGACGGATTGGCAATCCGTCCTACAGTTCTGACGGTTACCACTTGGGAAATAGCGGCCCACCATACAGCGCGCCGTCTTCCAATTCTTCTTCAATCCGCAGTAATTGGTTGTACTTTGCCATGCGGTCGCTGCGCGAGGCCGAGCCAGTCTTGATCTGGCCGGTGCTCATCCCTACGGCCAGGTCGGCGATCGTGGCGTCTTCGGTTTCGCCGCTGCGGTGACTGGCGATGCTGCTGTAACCGTGTCGCGCGGCAAGCTGAATCGCCGCGATGGTTTCGGTCAGCGTGCCGATTTGATTCACTTTGATCAAGATGCTGTTGGCCACGCCCTCGCCGATGCCGCGCTGCAAGCGTTCGGTATTGGTCACGAACAGATCGTCGCCCACCAACTGCACTCGGTCGCCCAGCCGCTCGGTCAGCAGCTTCCAGCCTTCCCAATCATCTTCGCTGCAGCCGTCTTCGATCGAGCAGATGGGGTACTTGTCGGCCCAGTCGGCCAGGAAATCGACCATGCCGCCGGACGAGAGATGTTTGCCGTCGATTGTGTACGTGCCTTTGGCCTTGTCGAACAATTCCGTCGCAGCCACGTCCAGCGCGATCCGCACTTGACCGCCTGCTTCGTAGCCAGCCTGCTCGATGGCTTCCATGATCAGATCGAGCGCTTCGACGTTGCTGCCCAAGTCGGGCGCGAAGCCCCCCTCGTCGCCGACCGCGGTGTTTAGCTTCTTTTCCTTCAGCACCTTCTTCAAATGATGAAAGATCTCGGTGCCGCAGCGCAGCGCGTCGCTGAATCGCTGGAAGCCCAGCGGCATGACCATGAACTCTTGCACGTCCACTGAATTGTCGGCGTGTTGACCGCCATTGATGATATTCATCATGGGGGCCGGCAGCAGGTTCGCGCCGACGCCGCCCAAGTAACGATACAGCGGCTGCTGAGTGCAATTCGCCGCGGCCTTTGCCACGGCCAGCGACACGCCCAGAATCGCGTTGGCTCCCAGGTTCTTCTTGTTCGGCGTGGCGTCCAGTTCGATCATGCGCTGGTCGATGCCGATCTGGTCCAGGGCATCCCAGCCCAGCAGGGCTTCGGCGATCGTGGTGTTCACGTTCTTCACCGCGTGCGTGACGCCCTTGCCCATATACGACTTGGTATCGCCGTCGCGCAGCTCCCAGGCTTCGTGGGCCCCCGTGCTGGCTCCGCTAGGCACCGCGGCGCGGCCAAACGAACCGTCGGCCAGAGCCACTTCGACCTCGACCGTGGGATTGCCGCGACTGTCCAAAATCTGCCGACTGTGAATAGCTGCGATGGAACTCATGACGGGTCTCTTTCCTATCTAAGTGTTGGAGGCTTTGGTTTGCCCATTGTGGCGGATTCCCGCCGGATTGACCAGCCGTCACAGCACATTGCGTGGGCTGATGGTCGGGTCTACATTGCACCTTTGCATGGCCGACACAAAGGCGGGCTTTGGCCGTTGACCGAGGACAGTTCATGTTCACCGGGTTAGTACAAACACTCGGCCAAGTTGAGCAGCTTCAGCAGCAGCCTCCGGGGGTGCGGTTGGTGATTCGCGCCGAGAGCATTGCGGCGGAAGCGAAGATCGGCGACAGCGTGGCGGTCAACGGCTGTTGTCTAACGGTGGTGGCCGTGGACGCGGAAACAATCGCCTTCGACGCGGGGGCCGAAACGCTGAGCCGCACGAATCTGGGAAAACTGACCACCGGCAGCCGAGTGAATCTAGAACGCTCGTTGAAAGTGGGCGACCAACTCGGCGGTCATTTTGTCACAGGACACATCGACGCCATCGGCTGGCTCGATCAGCGGCAAGACGATGCGGACTGGTCTACGTTTTGGTTTCGGACGCCGCCGCAGCTTACTCGGCAAATGGTCAGCAAAGGCTCGATCGCCGTCGATGGCGTCAGCCTGACGCTGGTCGAAGTCGAGGCCGATCGATTTAGCGTCGCCCTCATCCCACACACGCTGCAAGTCACCACGCTCGGCCGCCTACGCTTGGGCGACGCGGTCAATCTGGAAACCGACGTCCTGGCCAAGTACGTCGAGAAGTCGCTGGGCGTCGCGCGATAGAATAGGCGCCCCAAGCCGCCGTAACGTGTACAAGCAAAGAATTAGGAAACGGTCATTTTCAGGAGAAGCGACATGAACAGATTATTTCTTGGCGTCGTGTTCGTCGCGCTTGCGTGCTCGAATGTCCGTCTGCTGGCCGACGAGTACGGCACAGCGGACGAGGCGTATGCCGCGGGGGCCAAATTGCACCGGGCGCAGGACTATGCGGCCAGCCAAGTGCCGTTTGAAGCGGCGCTGAAGTTGGCTCCCGATGACGAATACAAATTGAAAGTCTATCAGGCGCTGGTTCCTGCGTACCGCCTGCTGCCCGAGATCGACAAGATGTTGGTAGCCGGCGAGTTCATCATTCGTCACAGCCCGCAGAAGGCC
The DNA here is from genome assembly GCA_041744735.1 of Pirellulaceae bacterium. Lineage (GTDB taxonomy): Bacteria > Planctomycetota > Planctomycetia > Pirellulales > Pirellulaceae > JBGTKH01. The sequence continues at coordinate 4,636 of JBGTKH010000520.1, forward strand.
GCCCGTTCGTTGAACAGCAGTTCGTTGGCGTCGTTCCTCTTTCAACGCGGCAAGTTAGACGTTGCGATCGAGCGATACGAAGCGCGGCTCAAGGACGACCCGAAGGATTTGGCCGCGCTGGGCGTGTTGTCGGTGATCTACTTGCGACTGCAACGCAACGCCGAGCGCTCCGAGCCGATCGCGGACAGCCTGAACGCCGTCAACCGAGAAGTGGCGCAGCGGCTGGCCATGAAACATGAACAGGCCGCACTGGCCGCTCCACAATTGTGTGCCTGGTACTTGAAAGAGGCCGCCGTCGCCTGGCTCGAAGCCGAACAACCCGACAAGGCCCTCGCCGCCGCCAAAAAATCCGCCGCCAGTCCGCCCGAACAGCGATCCGAGATCCTCACCCATTTCTGGCACGCCGCGCTGGGCGACGTCTTCCTGCAAACCGGCGAACCGAATTTGGCCATCCCGCAACTTGAAGCCGCCATTGCCAACACCAACGTCGAGGGCTACCGGGGTGCCTGCCAACTCAAACTAGAACAAGCCCGCGCCGCCAGTGCGAACCAACAATGAACGACCGATTCACGCCCGCAAAACCTTGTCGGCAGTCATGATTTGACGTCGATCGTGGTCTCGCACAGTCATTTTCGCCACGGCCGCCGTGGCGAACACTATGGATTAGCTTCGATGGCCTCACGACCGCGACAAACAAGGGGTGGCTCCGATTGTCCCGCTCTATTTTTGCAATTCGTTGCCAGGTAAAATGAAGTCGTCTTCA
>JBGTKH010000521.1:0-7618 GCA_041744735.1 Pirellulaceae bacterium
GCGGCGGCAACATCCGCGGCGGTCTTGGCGGCCGCGGCTTTCGCGGCGGCAGCTTGTTCGGCCTGAGCCTTTTCGTTGGCAGCGGGTTGAGCACCCGCTTGTGTGGCGGTCAGAGCGTCGGTCGCCGTCTTTAATCCGGCGGCGGACTCCTCGACCTTCTTCACGGCGGCTGCGCGATCCGCTTCGGCCTTCTGAGCATCGGCGTTCGCGGTTGCGGATTGATCGGTTGCGGATTTAACTGCCGCGGCTTTGTCGGCGGCAGTCTTTTGAATCTCGGCCAATGCAGCTTGAGCTTGTTGGGCGGCGGTTTGCGCTACTGTGGCCTTCTCGGCTTGAGCCTGCGCGACCATTGCCAGTGTGGGCGGGTTGGGCGGCAGCAATGCGGCCTGTTGGGCATCGGCGTCATTCCACAGCCGCACTTCACCCAGCCAATCGCCGGCAACGATTCGCTTGCCGTCGAATGTAAAGTCCGCTTTCAACGCCATTTCGCCGAACGCCGGCAGGCTCTTCTGCTGCGTGCCGTTGCCGTCCCAAGTTTTCGCCGTCTTGTCGCGGCCGGCGGTTACGATGCGTCCATCCTGAGCGAACGAAACCGACATCGCGCCTCCGCCGTGGGCCGTCCAACTTTTGATCGGCTTGCCGTCGTTCATTTCCCACAACTTCACCGAGCCGTCTTCGCTAGCGCTGGCCAACAAGTTCGAGTCCGACCGCCAACTGACGTCCGACACGGCCGCATTATGGCCGCGGAGATTCAGGTACTCGCGAGCCGTGTCGGCTTCCCACACAAACAAACCGCTGCTGCGATCCGCCGTGGCCAATAGTACGCCATCGGGACTGTACTCGATCGCATAAACCCAATCGGTGTGCTTACGAATTTCATGCAGCAATTCGCCAGTGGCTGTCGAGTAAATCCGCACGACACGTTGCGGCCCGCCGAGTGCGATCTGCGAATGATCATCATTAATGTCAGCGGCGAGAACCGCGTCCAATTCGTCGCCCACTTGCAAGATGCGGCGGCCCGATTTGACGTCGTAGAGCGCCGCGATTCCCGATTGCCCGCCACGGCCGCCGCCAGCCAGCAGCAGCGAACCATTGCGGCTGAACTTGAGCACATACGGCACGCCTTCGGGAAACGGCAGGACGCCGAGCAACTGCGCCGTTTCCGAGTGATACAAAACGATCTGTTGCTGTCCGGCCACTGCGATCAGCGGCGCCCACGGGCTCGAGGCGAGAGCAGTGACCGCTCCGGCGCGCGGCGTGTAAACAACCGGCTGACGCCACAGCCCTTCAGGCATCGCCGCAGGGCCTTCGGGTTTGCCGCTCGTCGTGGGAGCCGCGAGGTCGAAGGTCGGCTTTTTCGTCACGTCGGACTTCGATCCGGACTTTTCCATCACGCCGCCTTCGATCCATTGCTTGATGATCTCCAACTGAGCATCGGCCAGACGATCCTGCATCGGCGGCATCTGCGGCTCTTCCAGGTGACTGACCAAAGCCCACAGGCGCGAGCTGTCCAGGTCGCCGGCAAATACGACCTCGCCGCTGCTGCCGCCTTCCATCACCTTGGGAAACGTGTCCAATGCCAATCCGCTCTTGGCCCGATCCTGATTGTGGCAGCTAAAGCAGTGCTCGCGAAAAATCGGCCGCACGTGATCTTCGTAGTTGATCTTCACGGTCGCGTCGCCCGCCGGCTTGGCCTCCTGCGCGTCCGAGCGCACATGGCCAAAGGAGAACAACGCGCAAGTGAAGAGAGATGAAGCGACTAAAATTCTTTTCATTGTCTTACCTATTGACGGTGACACTCCACCGGGATGAACCCGGTGGCATCCGAGATTGTGTTGTGCTTGGTTACTAGGTTGATGGTCATAACCGCCGGAATGAATCCGGCGGCATGTTGGTGGGGCTGTCCAATTAGTGATTGAACAGGAATTCGCGGGAGTTCATCACGGCCCAGAAGACGTCTTCCAGACCGGCGGGCGGGTTTGGGGCTTGAGCGACAACGGCCATCAACTGCTGGGTCTCTTCCGGCGTCGGCCGGCGAGTCAGGCAGCGGACGTAGATCGATTCAATGACTTGTTCGGGTGACTGGCCAGCCGCGAGCCACTTCGCGACCAAGCCACCTTGTCCGATTTTGCCCTGAATCGTCGAGCCGTTGAGCATGTGCAAGGCCTGCGACAGCGTCGGGTCGGTCGTGGCTTCGCAGGAACAAACGGTTTCGCGTTTAGCACGCCCGAAGGTGGTGAGGAAATACGAACTCGTCTGGCCGTCCGCGATTTGCACGGCGCGAGCACCCAGCGGCAGCCCGCGGAACTTCTCCTGCGAATTAGTTACCTGGCAGATGCAATCCAGCAGCATCTCGGCTGGCAGTCGCCGCACGTTGCTGTGGGCAAAGTTGCGGTCGTCGGTTGCGTTACTTTCGTTGCGTTGGCTGCTGCGCTGATACGCCTGCGAGTTGCAAATGTCGCGCACCAGCCGCTTGAAATCATACTCGTATTCGACCAACTTCGAGCCCAGCGTATCGAACAATTCAGGGTTGCTCGGCGGATTGCTGACGCGGATGTCATCCACTTGCTCGACGATCCCCAAGCCGAAGAAATGAGCCCACACGCGATTGGCCACGCTGGTGGCGAAGTACGGATTCTCCGGCGACGTGAGCCACTCGGCCATTACGCCCCGGCGGTCTTTGCCGGCCAGATCCGGCTTCTCACCACCGAGGAACTTCGGAGCCATCACGCGATTCCCCACGGGATGATTCACTTCGCCGCCGCCGCGATTGAACACAATCGTCTCACGGTAATCTTCGCCACCCTTGCGGCCAATTTGCGAGAAGAACGCCGCGAAGCTGTAATAGTCATCCATCGTCCAGCGATCGAACGGATGGTTGTGGCATTGGGCACATTGCGTTCGGATGCCCATGAAAACTTGCGCCACGTTTTCGGAAGTCTTCAGTGTATCGGTCTCGATCTGGTAGAAGTTTGTTGCGGGATTGCTGAACGTACCGCCCGATGCGCTGAGCAACTCTTGCACCATCTGATCGAGCGGCACGTTGTTGGCGATCTTGTCGGTGAGCCAACTGTGATACAAGAACATTGATTTGTAGCTGACCTGGTTGCTTGATTTGACCATCAGCAACTCGGCCCACTTCATGGCCCAGATTTCGGAAAACTCTTTGCGTTCCAACAAGCGGTCAATCAGCTTGGCGCGCTTCGCTGGATCGGCGTCGGCCATGAACGCTTGATATTCCTCTTCGGTCGGCAGCATGCCGGCGATGTCGATCGTTACGCGGCGCAGGAATTCCTCGTCGCTGCACAAGCCGCTGGGAAGAATCCGCAGCTTGTTCAACTTGTCACCGACCAACTCGTCAATGTAATTGCCTTGAACGGCTGGCGGCGAGTATTGCAAATCTTTGGGAAGGACCAGCACCTGGCTGCCGACGGTGTGTGTGTTGAAGCGCGCCATGATGAACGCTTCGCCGCGTGCGGTCGCAGTGACGTTGCCGCTGTCGTTGATCGGCGCGGAATTATCGTTGTTGGTCATGAAGACGGTCAGGTTCGTCACGTCGCGGTCCGTGCCGTCGCTGTAATGGGCGCGGGCGATAAACTGTTGCGTGGCATCGGCACCTTCGAGCACGACGCTGGGCGGATAAAGGTCGACCGATTCGACGACGGGCACTGGGCCGGCCTCCGACGGGGCGCCGGCTTGCAGCCAACGCAGCATCGATTGGTAATACTCGCTGTCGGCCCCGAATCTCTTGCCGCCGGTGTGCGGCACAGAGCCAATCGACTTCTCTATAAGTAAACTGTTTTCGGGCAGGGCCAAATTGATGCGGCGGACGCCAATCTCGCGAGTCAGCCGGAAGTAATCGCCGTCGGGGTCATAGCCGAACAGCGACAAGCGGAAACCGTCTTTGCCGCGAGCCGCCCCGTGACAGCTTCCCGTGTTGCAACCGGAGCGCATGAAGATCGGCATAACGTCGAGATGAAAACTGATCGGCCGGTCAGCCGCGGCGTCCTTGACTGCCACCGTGGCTGCGGCTTTGAAGCCTTGAAATTCGATGTCGAGCGACGTTTGACCGTCGGCCATCGGGTAGAGCGTGCTGGATTCCAAGCGTGCCAGGTTCGCGTCACCGAGCGTTGACGTCGCCTGGCCAGTCACATCCAACGTCACTCCGTCGTCGCGCGTGGCGACGACGATGAACCGTTGACTGTCAAGCTTGGTGGTCAGATTGATATCCGGCGGATAGACCGCGATCCCGGTGATTTTGGCGTCTGCCCAAACGTTGCTCGCAGCCGCCAGGACCAAGCTCGCAGCCAACGCACATCGAACTGACACGAAGGTTTTCACGGTTGTCTCCTTAAACTCTCTGTGTAGCTGAATTCGTGAGAATTCAGTTTTTCCTCTTTGTAGCTGAATTCGTGAGAATTCAGTTTGTCCGACGCTCGGCCGAATTCTCACGAATTCAGCTACGTTGGCGCGGATTTGTACTTACTTCTGTTCGTTCTGGAGTTCTTTCTCACGTTCCAAACGCAGTTGCTCCAGACGGCTCAGTGGTTTTGCCGGCTGTTGTGCCACCGCAGTCGGCATGGGCGCGGGCTTGCCAACCGACGCGGGCTTCGCAGTGGTCGCAGCTTTCGGCGGCAACGGCTCGTCGATGCGCAATTCGCCGCCGCCCAGTGTGTGTGTGATCGGCTCGCCGCTTTGCATAACGATCGCACGGCAGACCAACGACTTGAAGATTCCGGGGCGAGCGCCTGCCTCGGCCTTGATCTTGAATGTCACTTCCGTCGAGTCTTTGGTGATCGACGTGGGCTCGGTTGCTGTACCCGCAGGCAGCCCCAGCAATTGAACTTCAGCCGCGCCGTCAAACTCCGCCTTCTTCTCGACGTTCACAACCAGAACCGTCTCGTGCCCTTGCTCGACCGCCGACTTTTGAAAGGCGAAGTTGAAGAAAGAGTCAGCCACAACGAGATTGGCCATCTGCGTGGCGACTTCGACGTTGCCATTGCCCACGCGCGACTGGCCGGTGGCCACGATGGGCCATGTGTTGATTTCGGCGCTACTATTGGCTGTCAGCGGAATGGCCGCTTCGTTTTGGCCTTCAGGAATGCTGATCGAACCGGATGAGGCGATGCCCGGCGGGTTGTACAGCATTCGCACGGCAATCGGCGCCGTAAAGCCTTCGGCCCGCGTGGCGACAATCTTCAAATCCATCGAGCCGTTGCGAACCAGCGGCACTTGCGGCTGGACGATTTCGATCTTGAAAGGCACTTCTTCGGTGATCGCCACGGCCATGCGTTCCGCGTCGTGGCCCCACACGTCGGTGTTGTTCTGGCCACGAATCAGCATCGTGCGCTGGCTGAGGTGTCCGGTGACTTTTACGCTCTCATCGACCGGTTGTCCAATCAAATCCGCCAGCGCACCTGCAGGTGCGGCATCGGCTGAGGCGGAGAATAACACCGGGACTTCGCTGCGGTTGGCCACCATCGGAACGGTTTGCAGCGTCATGCCCGGCGGTGCGTCCTTCAGGTCGACTTTCAAGTCACCGCTGAAATTCGTGCGCGAGGCCGTTACCATCAAGGCCATGCGGTTGCCTTGCGGCACATTCAAAACCGTGGGGATATATTGCACGCGCTCCGGCAGCCGCATCGACAACGACGGGACAACAGGCGAGATTTCGACGCGGTAAACGTAATCCAAACCTCCGGACTTCAGATGATCTTGCACGACCACGACATATTCGTCGTCCGCCGGCGCCGTGAATCGCAAGTAACTGTCGGGCCCGCCTGAATCGTCGTTGCTGGCCACATTGGCGCCGTTGGACCGTTGGACGGTTAACACGCAATCGAGCGGCGAACGCATTGGTTTGCGGGCATACACGCGAATCTCGTACGTGTCACGCTGCTTGGCTGAAAACTTGAAATAGTCCACGTCGTCGGGCTTTTCGATGATCCCGTTGAAAGCTCCCGGAGCAGTTCCGGCAGTTGCTTGTTCACGAGCATCGTTAGGTTCGGTTTCGATCACGTTGGGCAGGTCGCTCACCCGCACGGTGTTCGGCGACGGTGCGATGCCGAATTCGTCTTCGGCAAACAGTCCGAATTCGGCAGCCGCGTCCGTGGGCAACACGACTTTGCCCGGGCGATTGCCCGCCGCATCACCGATCCACGTGATGTCCAATGATTCGCCGGGCTTTCCGCCAGCGGGCAACACCGCCGTCGGCCGCGGGAAACTGCCTAGATGCAAACGGTATTTCGAGTTGCCGTCGCCGCCGTAAGCACTCTCACGGATCTGAACGATGTACTTTCCGTCCTCTGGTGCAACGATCGAACAGAGGCAGTCTTGATAGAGCAGCGGCTTGTCGTCGCTGCGCGCCAACTCGAAACGCGCCTCGTTCAAAATTGCCAGATAGGGATCGAACGAAGTCATGCCCAGACGCAAACCTTCTAATTCAGCCGTAATGCGCTGACCCTGCTTGGCCTCGACGACGAAATAATCGACGTCCTCGGTCTGTACGACACCAGCGATCGTGGAGCCCATCGCCACTGGCTGCGGTGCGCTGAAATCACTATTCGGCTCAACCTCTTTGATTTCAGGCAGCGCACTCACCGAAAACGTTCGCAAATCGCTGATGCCGGTGGCGGTGAACACACGCACGGCGTGAATTCCCAAGCGGCAGTCGGCAGCGACTGACAGCTTGGCCTTGACCACGTTGTCGCCGGCCGGCTCCAGGTGTGTCACGGTGATGCCAGGCGAATAAAGCAGCAATTGCTTCGCGTCTCCCAGCCGGGTCCCTTTGAATTCCACGTCGACTTCAGTGCCGCGCTGGAATCCGTAAGGTTCGATGGCGCTGAGTGACGGCTCAACGGCGCCGGCCGACCCCGTCAGCGAAGCGACAGCCGCAGTAGCAACGACGACAAGAGAGCACATGACGAAGCGCGTAGCGATTCTCGAACGTAACATGACAACCTCACCAAATCGTGGGAGTTAGGCGGGCGAGCGGGAATGACAGACGTTGGGGGCGGGTTGGCTTGGCGCTCATGGAAGTTGCGCGAGCCGGGCGGGTAGGGGGCAAACCAGCGCCTCGCCGCACAATGCGGCGAGACGCCGTTAAAGTTCAATCAATCTAACTGATCAGCGGCCGAATGATCTTGCCGCCGTCAACAATCTCGATGGGCCGATCGCCGGGAGCCATCAACTCCTTGTCGGCGACGATGCCCAGTTGGTGATAAACCGTGGTGGCCAAGTCGCCCGGTTCAACCGCATCGCGGTCCGGCTCCGAGGCCGTGGCATCCGAGGCGCCATAAATCATGCCGCCTTTGATGCCGCCGCCAGCCAACATCACGCTGAACACCTTCGGCCAGTGATCGCGGCCGGCCGTGTTGTTGATCTTTGGCGTGCGGCCGAATTCGCTGGAGACCATGATCAGCGTCGTGGCCAGCAAGCCGCTCTTGTCCAGGTCGCGAATCAGCGCGGCCAATGCCTGATCGAGCGCGGGAGCCTGGCTTTGCATGCTGCGCGTGATCTGGTTGTGCATGTCCCAGCCGCCGTAGGTGAGTGTAACCATGCGGGCGCCGGCAGCCACCAAGCGGCGGGCCATCAGCATTCGCTGGCCGGCCGTGTTGCG
>JBGTKH010000522.1:0-2910 GCA_041744735.1 Pirellulaceae bacterium
GACGAGTTCGACATGTGGCTAAACGTACTCGATGTCGGCCAGATGCTTCCCAATCTGCCGCTCTTCTTGCGCGCCGACCTGTGCATTGAGCTTGAACTCGAAGACACATATGTGGAAACCTGCGGCGACCAACGCATTGCATTGGAGTAGCGCGGAGTTAAATTCGGCCTGCCGGCGGTTGATTGAGAGTCTTTACTCCACGGAAAACTTATGCACCGTCGTGGAACGGTATGTGTCGCCCGGCCGAAGCAATGTCGAAGGGAATGCGGGCTTATTGGGCGAGTCGGGGAAGTGCTGAGTTTCCAGGCAAAAGGCGTCGTGTTGTTTGAAGCCGCCGCTGGACGGTTCGCCGCTGAGGAAATTGCCGGTGTAGAGTTGGATGCCGGGTTCGGTGGTGTGGACTTCCATCACGCGGCCGCTGGCGGGATCTTTGACGCGGGCCGCCAAACGCAGCGTGCCGGGCTCGCCGCGCACGACGTAGCAGTGGTCGTAGCCCTTGGTGTGTCCGGGTTGGAGTTCGGCGATGCGCGAGCCGATGGGTTGTGTCGTCGTGAAGTCCATCACGGTTCCCTGCACATCGGCCAGTTCACCAGTGGGAATGGAAGTTTCGTTGATCGGCAGGTATTTGTCTGCGGCCAACATCAATTCCTGCTTCAACACGTCGCCTGAACCGGCACCGGCCAGGTTCCAGTAGGCGTGATTGGTCAGGTTCACGACCGTTGCTTTGTCGGTCGTCGCGGTGTAGTCGATCTTCAATTGGTTGTCGTTGGTCAGTGTGTAAGTCACCGTCGCGTCGAGATTGCCGGGATAGCCTTCTTCGCCGTCGGCGCTGCGGTAAGTGAACTTCACGCCCACTGCATCGTCTGACTTCACTTCCTCGGCGTTCCAAACGACCGCATCGAAAGCCTTGATGCCGCCGTGCAGATGATTCGGCCCGTTGTTGGTGGCCAGAGTGTACTCTTGTCCGTCGATGCTGAATTTGCCGCCGGCGATGCGGTTGCCGTAGCGGCCGACCGTGGAACCGAAATACGGATGCCGCTGAAGATAACCGTCGAGCGTCGGAAAGCCGAGCGTAATGTTGGCCAGCTTGCCGTCGCGGTCCGGTGTCTCGACGGAGATCAGCGTCGCACCGTACGTGATCAGCTTCACGACCACACCATTGGCATTGGTGCACGTAAAGCGGAACACTTCTGTACCATCCTTGGTCATTCCGAAAGACGATTTCACGATCGACGGTTTCATTGCCGCATTGCTCCCGGTTGTATTGGTCTTGTCAGTTGGCTCCAGGGGGGATGGTTCGCCTTCACCGATTGTTTCAGCATGCGCGGAATGCTGCGCTGGAGGTGTTGTCATCGACGAAGTCGGCGGCGCTGGCTTCTGCGAACAACCGGCCAACACCAGTGTCCACACACACGCCAATCCAGCGGCCATGATTGCGAGTTGTCGTCTCGTCATTCGATTCCCCTCTGCACGTCTCGTCGCAAGCGCCGACGGCAATTCGTCACGGCGCAGACGTCATCACTTCGGTGATATTTCTAAAGGCGACGATCCGCATACGGTCGTCGGCATCGTAGATCGTACACGACGGGCTGTTCCGTGACGTCGAGATTTGGTACGGGTGCGCGACCAAAATTTGGGCGCCGTCGCTGAGGTGAATTTCCAATGGCACGAACGGTGCGCGATTCATCAGTTCAATGATTTGCGTGGCATTCATGGTTCGCCCAGTCACTCTGGAGTGGACACGTGGTCACTCGATTACATTGGTATTGTAATCAAGAGGGCATGTCTGCGGCAATTCGCTTCGCCCCCGAAAAGTCATCGTGTCGAGGTCCGTGGTCCCGCGGCATTCATCACATCAGCAAACTCTCCAGCAGTAGCCGCATTTTGCGCAGTTCGGCGGTGTGGTCGACGCCGGGCATTTCGGTAATATTGACGCTGAGCGAGCGGTTGTAATCGACTTTTGCCAGTTGCGACATCAGGCGGCCGTATTCGATCTCGCCTTGGCCGACGCGGACTTGCATTTGATCCTTGCGTGTATCGCGCAGGTGAACGTGGTACACGTACTTCATCAGTTTGTCGATGCTGCGTCCGGCGTGCGGGCCGCAGATGTAGTGGCTGGGGTCGAGCGTCAGCCCCAGACCTTTCACGTTGTCGCAGAGCACGGCGACCGTGTCGGGATCCTGCGACAACCGGCCGACTTGGCTTTTCATCCCCACGCGCACACCTTCCAGCGACGCGATGCCGACCAGCTTGCGGAGCCGCTCGACGTCCTCGTTGAACGGCGTCCCCAATTCGGCCGACGGTATAGTTCCGGTCACCACTTTGGTCGCCTTGGCCAACTTGCAGCAGGCTGTGAAGTGGTTGTAGTACTGCTGTCCTTCCGCGCCAATTTGCAGGCTGTAGGCCACGACGTTCAGCCGCAACGTATCGTAACAACGAGCGACGGCGCGTTCCAAATCGGCCGTGACTTCGGACGGCTTTAACTGTTCGGCGTCCTCGTGAATCGCGATTTCGACGCTGGAATACTCTAAATCCAGCAGTCTTTCCAGGGCCTCGCGCAGGGACAATTCGATAAAACATTCAGTCGAAGCAGCGACAATCACGCGTAACTCCTTTTAACGCTCTGCCAATAGCGTGCAAAGACTCCAGATTCCCACGGCGATAGCTTACCGCGTAACGCCGCCTTGTGGCAACACCAGCCGGGGAAGTTGTGCGGTCGCGGGCTTCGACTAAAATGGTTGCCAGCACCTGTACACAGCGACGCAACTTGTCGCTTTCTGAATTCTGATGCCGGCAGTGGCCCGTGGGCGTCGCGTAGGCCGGTGAAAGGGGAGTCGAGTCATGGAAGGGAAAACTGGCGCTTCGAACCAACCTAACTTGGATGCCGCCACCGTGCTTGGCGCGCAGTCC
>JBGTKH010000523.1:0-14116 GCA_041744735.1 Pirellulaceae bacterium
CGAGCCGCCACGGCTTGCGGCGCCGACGGCATCTTTTTTGAAACGCATCCCGACCCGGACCGCTCGCCCAGCGACGGCCCGAACATGGTGCCGCTCGATCAGGCCGAGGGGCTGCTCCGGCGGCTGGTCAAGATTCGTGAAACTGTGGAGAGCTTCCGTTGAACCGCTTGTGGCTTTTCCTGTTGAGCGCCGCCCTGTGGCCACTGGCCGGCTGTGGTGGCAGCAGCCCCGAGATTGATCCGGGGGCGCTGTCCGTCGAGTTGGGCCGCGGGGGCGACACGAGTTTCTCGCGGGCGATCGACGTGCTGGAGCGGCTCGACGAATTCGACGTGATTCAGGCTCGACCGCAGATGCTCTATCATCTGAACCGCTGGGTCACCGACCAATCGCCCGACAGGGAATGGGCGGTCGATCCACTCGTCGCGCGGCTCCCCAGCACGCTGCGCGCGATCCCGCCGGTGGAAAACATATCGAAGCTGGAATTTTCTGCGGACGACGCAGACTTTCTGCGCGAGGCAGTTTGGCTGCGCGACGTTTCGCGGTGGGTCTCGCAGCGGAGTCCAGACGACTCGCTTGACGCGCGAATCGCAGACGCCACCTCGTCGCTTGATAAAGCCGAAGCCGAGCGGCTCACGGCAGCGCTGCGGTTGTTCGACTGGACCGTGCGCAACGTGCAACTCGACGAACTGCTTCCTTATCCTAAAGACACCGTTGCCGGGCCGACCGCAGCCCCCGGAGCGAATCCGCAACAAGCCAATGTACCCGCGCCGCTGCGTGGCGTTCCCGGCCCCGGCTACACGCTGTTGCCCTGGCAAGTGCTGATGTACGGTCATGGCGATGCGTGGCAACGGTCGCGGTTGTTCATCCTGCTCTGCCGCCAACTGGAAATCGACGCCGTGATGTTGGCGTTCGACGACACGGGCGATCCCGCTCGGCCGCGGCCGTGGCTGCCGGCGGTGTTGCTGCACGGAAAGTTGTACTTGTTCGACCCGACGCTGGGATTGCCGATACCCGGTCCTGGCGGAAAAGGCATCGCGACGTTGTCCGACGTGGTCGCGGACGACGGACTGCTGCGAGAATTGGATGCCGATCCGCATCGCTACCCCGTCGACTCGATTGATCCCGCGAAAGTCGTGGCGCTGATCGATGCGTCGCCGAGCTACCTGTCGCAGCGGATGCGGCTGGTCGAATCGCGATTGACGGGCCAGCACAAAATGGAGCTCACCGTCTCGCCGACAAAGCTGGCGGAAAAAGTGCGCACTGCCGCCGGCATTCAAGTCGCACGGCTGTGGACGGTGCCGTATGAAGCGATGATGTATCAGTACGCCCTGTCGCAAATGATCCAACAGAATCGTGACATCCGCGAGGCTTTTTTCAAGGAGCATGTGATCTTCATCAGCCCGCATCCGGTCGTCCGCGCCCGCTGGCAGCATTTCCGCGGAGTGTTGGACACCGCGGTCACGCGCCAGCGATCAGGCCAGCAAGATCAAGATGCCTCTAAGCCGGGTGCTAAGCCGTTCTATGTCGACGCGCTGCTTTCCGACGAAACGCTGGCCGACATCGAGGCCTCGGAGACGATCGCCGCGGAATACGGTTTGGCTCGTGAGGCCAGTCAAACCGACTCCGCCTGGGATCAAGTGCTGCGCGACGCGAAGATCCCGCAAGACAAACTGGCCCGCATCGTGCGTTCGCAAGTAATCCAAGGGCAATTAAACCTGCACCGCGGCCCAACACAGGACATGCAGAGTTGGCGAGAGACGCTACGTTCGACGCGCGTGCTGTTCGCTACAATGAAGCAGCACGCCACGTACTGGCTCGGACTGGCCCATTACGACAGCGGCAACTACGACGTAGCTGCCACGTTTTTCCGCCGCACGCTGGACGCCCCCGACAGCCCCTGGCACCCCGGCGCCCGCTACAACCTGGCCCGCGCAAATGAAGCTCTTGGCGCCGTCGACGACGCCCTCCAACTTTACCTTGCCGATGATTCATCGCCCCAAAGCCAAGGTAACCATCTCCGGGCTCGCAGTCTTAAAAACTTTCCGGCGAAACAACCCGATATGTGAGGCAACGACCACGATGTCTCAGTTTACACGACGTGTCGCACGGACTGTTTCATCACGATTCTCGATCTTCTGCAGCGTAACGATCGTGGCTTGCATTGTCGGATACTTTCTCTTCGCCCCGCGTGACTGGCGTCCCGCGTTACTGATGACCGCAGCCCAACGTTCCGAGGCTTGTTGCGCAAATCTGAAGCAGATCGGCATCGCACTGCAAGCTTACCACGCACGCTACGAGTGTTTTCCGCCGGCGTATGTTGTGGACGCGAAAGGCCAAAAGCTGCACAGTTGGCGCGTGTTGCTTCTTCCTTTCCTGGGTCACGACGATTTGTACAGCAAATACCGATTGGACGAGCCCTGGAATAGTCCTCACAACATCCAGTTGGCAAACGCAATTCCGAGAGAGTTCGTTTGTCCTTGCGCATCCAATAGTTCGCAAGGCGAAACGCACTACTTGGCGGTCGTTGATCGAGCGACGGCATGGCCGGAGCAGTATTCCGCCTGCATGTCGGACATTTTCGATCATTTCTACGGATGGCCGACAGTTCAGGTCATGGAGGTTTTCAATCGACCGGGCATTTGTTGGCTGGAACCGCGAGACCTTTCGTTGGATGAGGCCTGCGAGATGGCCGCGTCTGGAATCTCCACAGGGCACGGGTGGATAAGGTCAGTGGACACGGACGGAGAATTGCTGAGGATGGAATATCAACCCGAAGGTTTTTTCACGACCTTGACGATCAATGGCGGAGCACCACTTGCCCGAGTGACGTGGCCTCCAGATTCTCCTTCCGCGAAGAGAGACTTTGCCGAACCACGACCGGCTACGCAATTGTGGCGTACGGACGTCCTTCCCTACACCGCCGGCGAAGTTCGTCCAGGTTACAACTATGTCTACTGCTGCAGCTTTCAGTTGGCATGGCAAGAGTTGATGAAAGCGGGAAAGTTTCCGTCGTCGCAGATCGACCAGTTGCCGGCGATGGCGACGAAGCTGATGCAGTCGTCGTTTCGCACTGCGAATGTTTCGGAAGACTGTTACATAGCCGTTGGCGGACCACTGGACCGGGAACAATACGAAGCCTTCGTTCAGAACTTTCGCCGGAGATTCCCCCACCGTTCGATTGACCTCCTTCCGCCGTTCCAAAGCAAAGAGGAATTGCTCGCCTTTGCCTATCTCGAAAGGGATTTACCTTTCGCCACAGAGTTCGATGCAATCGACAACCCCCTTCTCTTCGCAACCGGCGACAACACAGCGGCCGTCGTAAGTTTTGGTATCAAGTCGTATAGCGGTGAAAACTATCGGGAAAAAGAACAGGGCACACAGGTGCGCATTCTCGACTACGTTGGGCCTGACGACTTCATCGTGGCTTTGAAGCCGGCGGATGACCGCGATGAAATCGTACTCGCCAAGGTGCCGATTGGACCAACGCTCGATGACATCATTTCGCGAGTCGAGGATCGGATCGTCAGCCCAAATCCACGTCATCGAGACAACTTCCTTCGGATGAACGATTCACTCGTTGTTCCTAACATCGAGATTAACACATGCCGTGAATACCATGAACTTTACTCGAATCCCGAGGGAATTGTCCCGGCGCTGGCACAGGCGACCCAAGTGATTCAGTTTCGGCTAGACCGATTCGGTGCGATCCTGCGTTCGGATGCGATGCTCTTCGTTGAAATTGATGATACGGCGCCACGAAAACTTATTTTTGACAAACCATTCTTGGTGCTGCTGCGAGAGCCCGATGCCGACCAAGCATACTTCGCCGCTTGGATTGCCAACGATGAATTGCTCGAACCGTTCCGCGACTGATACTAGGACTGTTTCAACGAGAAAGTGCAGACTGCCACGACGAACGACACAAACTAAACGTTGAATCTGCTAGAATTGAAAGGCATGCGGCTGGTCGCTGCGGATTGAATTCGCACCTGGATGTTTGGAACATGGCCATTCCGCGCAAGAAAGTGCTCCAAAAGATCGCAGGAAAGCGGAAGGCCATCCAGTATCATTTGGACAAGCATCTGCCTGAATTGATTGATGACGCTGACCAGGGACTCGTCGAATACTGGCGAGTCGAAGTCGGCGCTCGCATCTTAGAAATGGAGCAATGGGCGGGCCGTTTGTCGAACAACGCGGAGTTCTTGGCAGAGGCCGCCGAGTACCGCCAGCGCCTGACCGAGATGCTCGATCGCCGACTGCGTCGACTCGAAGAATAACTGAGGAGACGACGATGAATTCAAAAACGTACGAGATCATGCGAGACCAATTTCGCCGCGTCTTTGAAGCGAAATGGGAACGTGCGGAACTTGCCAACTACGACGAGCTACGGGAGAAGTTCGCGTTTCACATGGCCGATGTCGCAGGCAACTTTATTGCTCTTTCCGAATTCTACACCAGTCCAACGTCCTGCGACGCGAAGTGCTTGTCGGAGCGCACGGAAATGTTTTTTAATGATTGTCTCCCACATTTAATGGCCGCGGCGCAGATTTACGACGAGATACCGCAATTGTTCGAGGAACAAAACGGCGTCCACGACTGGGAAAGTTTTCGAGAGGACGAAGTCGCCAAGTAAGGAGTATGCTTCCCCGCGCTAGCCATACTTCTCGCGCAGGCGGCGGGCGGCTTCGACTTCGTTTTGGAGTTTCGTGTACACCTCGTCGATGCTCACGTTGGCGGCCGAGCCGGGGGCGAAGCCGCAGTCGGGGTTCACGAACCCCGCCGCAGCCGCCGCAGTGCCGCGACGAGCCAAGTCGGCCGGCGCGGTCCCCACCATCAGCACTTGCGGGCCAACAGCCGCCGCGGCGAGAACCGCTCGGCAAGCTCCCCTTTCAACAACTGGCCGATGCCGTAAGCAATCTTCAGCAACGCCAGAATCCAACCAATCTGTTCGCCGCTCAGCCCCATTCCCCCTTCGCCGATCGAAGCCCACAACCCCGGCACCGCCGCCGATAGATTCGTGCGGCAAAAATAAAACGCCCCGTACGTCAGCCAGATGGTCCAGACCGAACCCGCTGCCAAATGCATTGAACACGATGATCTAGCGTTTGGCACGCACGAAAACTAGAATGGGATGAGGTGTGCAGCGCGACGGGAAAGGAAGATACGATGTCAGTTCAAGTCGAGTATCGATTCTTGGAGGAGCGGCCGCGCTCGAACTATCGTCAGCTTTGGGTGAAGAGCCGCCATATTCGCGCCGAAGTGCTCTATCGGCTCACGGTGGGACCGGAGCCACGCACACCCGAGGAAGTTGCGCACGATTACGACCTGCCCGTCGACGCAATCCACGAAGCGGTGGATTATTCGGTGCAGAACAAATCATTGCTCGATACCGAGCGTGCTCGTGAAGAAGTCCGCCTCAAGAGCTTGGGGCTCGACCAGCCGCCCTACGTCCCGGCGTGCGATGGTCCCGACGCATGAATTTGTACCTCGACGATGACACCGTGGACCGGCGCTTGGTGGCCATCCTGCAACGCGACGGACACGCTGTCATGGTCCCCGCCGACGTAAATCTGTCAGGAGCGCCTGACGCCCGTCACTTCATCCTCGCGATGCGCCGCGGGCTGGTTTTGGTCACCAAAAACCACGACGACTTCCTCGATCTGCACCAAGTGATTCAAGCGGGACAAGGCAAGCATCCCGGAATTCTGATCATCCGTTGCGACAACGATCCCAACCGCGACATGACACTGCGGCAGATCGCGTCCGCCATCGCCAAGCTGGAATCGTCCGGTGTCCCGCTGGAGAACCAAGCCTACATCCTCAACCATTGGCGCTAGATCTAACACCTTTAATTAATGCTCGACTTCGCGCAGCAGCAACGCGATTTCGTCCGGCGTGAGATGGAAGAGGTGGAAGACGCGGTCGTTGATTTCGGATTCGGCGTCGGCGAGGGCGCGAGTGAGGCGTTCGACTTCCGCTCGCTTGTCGGCGAGGTATGGTTCCCACTCGTCTGCCGTGCGCGGGTTCTTGAACGGGTTGCCGGAGAGTTTGAAGCTGGTCTTGAGCGCCGCGCCCTTTAGGTTTTCGTTCCGACCGTTGGTACAATGACCGACGATCAGGAGAACCATTTATGACGACGATCACGATCCGTAGTGAAATAACGACCGATGGCACTCTGAAAATTGAAGTTCCTTGTGAGCTTCCGCCGGGCCCGGTCGAGGTCGTGTTGACCGTGCAACCTCAGCGCAGCGCGCCTCGCGTTGTCGCGAACTGGGATGACGTCTACGGTCTGGGGCGAGAGGTCTGGCAGGGCGTCGATCCGCAGCAATACGCCCGCGACCTGCGTCAGGATCGGGAGATCGCGAATTGAATTTGCTCGACGACATTTCGGAAGGCGCGTTGGTCGCCTTGGACACCATGATCTGGATTTACGAGTTTGAGGCGCACCCCGTGTTCGGACCGGTAGTGCAGCCGTTCTTTCGCGACCGGTTGGCAACCGGACTCAATCAAGCCGGTTCGTCGCGGCTGACTCTTGGAGAATTGTTGGTTCAGCCGCTCGCCGCCGGACGAGCCGATATCGCGGATCAATACCGCGGTTTGTTCACTCCCCGTCCGAATTTCTTCGTGTGGCAGGTCACACGCGACGTCGTCGACTGCGCGGCTGGCCTGCGAGCGAAATACCGTACGAAGATGCTCGATGCGTTGCATCTTGCCTCCGCGATCGTCAACCAAGCTGCCATCTTTCTGTCCAACGACGAAGAACTCCGTCGCGTAACGGAGTTGCGCGTGTTGGTACTCGCCGACTACACGACCGCCGCGCCGCCCTGAGTTGGTCCGGCCGAAACCGCAGTTTCCTGGGCTAGGTTTGACACGACGCCCAACCGCGAGAAACTCGTGGTCTTGCCGGACGACCCAGCAGGCGGCCAACTTTTCTTCGCCTCGCGCCGCCAAGCCGAGGAAACTGGGCCACTTGGCAGTCAAGCTGGCCGGCGAGGCAATGATCAATCGTAGCGAAAACAACGGAGATCCAACTCGCATGCGTCGTTTCGCGGATGAGAGCCGCGCCCGGTTTATTCGTCCGTGGTTGCCGAATGGACACACCATGGTGCCCCGTGGAGCTGATCAGGCGGGCGCGTTGTTAATGCCGCCACCCGCCGGTCGCCGTAGATCGACCCAAAAATGTTCGAGGTTGAACGGCGTTGGCATCCCCACGCGGTCAAGCGTCTGCTGCAAGACCGTGGTTCCTTCGGGTTTCCAACCGTCGTCGGGGAGCGTGAGAAGGGCATCGACCAATCGACGGCATTCTTGATTCACTTGATCCAGTAACCATTCGAAGGCTTGGTTCTGAACGAATCCGACCATTACTCCGTCTGTCGCGAATCTTCCATAACGGTGCTCGGCGCTCACGAACCGATAAACCCCCGCGCTGACGTATTGAGTAGTCAGAACCCAGTTTTTGCTGGTTGGTTCGCCGAGGCGTTTGCACTCAACGTCCAGCGATTTTTCCTGTAGATCCGGATTGGCTTCCGCAGAATCGTACATACCCCATTTGATGTCTGGTCTCTTCGCCGCGTCGGGTATCGGTTCTTCGTCCTGCGGGTATTTGCCCTGAATCCCATCAAACGATGGAGGCCACTCGACGCCCCTGTTCATAGTTCGAAGCTCAAGATTAGCGGTGCGCACGCACTTCGCGAATTCGATCGTTAGGATCTTTTCGTCTTCGGGTAAATCCTCCGTCGCGATAAGCTTGTCCAATGCAAGCATCAACACCTCGCAGACTCGCGCAAAGTGATTGGGCCAAAGTTGCAGCGAGGTAAGGGTTGAACGTGCCACGGTAACTCCCTGCTCAGCTTTTATTGGCGTTCATGGCTTGAACAATCGTCGCTTCGGCGTCCTCCCGTGCGGCGCTTGCGGTCCAGAGTCGCTTCTCATTTCGCTTGAGGATGATGATCTGCGTAAGCGCATCCGTTACGACCCTCGCCATTCCGTCGATGAATAAGCGCCGCGACCCGTCGTGGTGAATTGATGCTCGGTCGAGTTCGCGAAGCACCTCATCCCATTCACGTTCAAGTGAATTGGTAGTCGTTGGTGGCAACGCCCCTTTCGGTTGCATCGAGAACACGACTCCGATCATCGGACATGTCACTGAGGGCATTAGCAGTTTCCAGTTAAACTCGCCGTCGGGCCCGAGTTCCCGGTTCCAAGAGGTCAGAAATGCACGTAAGTAGGTGCTCATAGACCCTCGCGCTGACGTGCTTGGAAGATCGCTCTCAACTCCGCTCCATTGGCTCCGATCGTTGTCCACTGGATCAGCAGCGGTGCTTGCAACGTCACGGTAGAAGAATTCCAAGCCGAATATGCACATGTCATCGACGAGATCTCGTTCGACATCGGTCAGTTCGTAAAGCTCGTAAACTGCACTGTCCAATTCAGCCTCGTGGGCACGAATTCGTTCGCGACGAGCCTCCTCTTCCTCATGTTTATCTTTTTCTCCGGAGTGGCGGCTAGGGAATTTCAGCAGGTTATCTACAACTGTTACGATACGGTCCCGCAGACGCGCGTCGCTTGGGAGTTTCACAGGTAAACGACGGATGTGATCTTCGCTCAACTTATGGTGCCATGGCCCCCAAGAGCCAGCCGTCATCCAAAAAAAGTACCGCGCAATCGACGACCAGAGGATGCCCAAGATGATCTTCGGTTCGTCCAGTGCGGTGTCATCGAACCGGATACCATGGACAGAATGCTTAACGCAGAACGGCTCGGTTGCAAGGGTTGCCACGAGAACACCGTTCGCGTCATCCTTCTGCCTGGGACCATGGTTAAGCAAGATCCGTGTACCTTCGTATATTGCCAGTTTGCCCTCACGTCCGCGCGTTCGCGGGGTCGGCTGAAGCTGTGCTAGGTCGAGTGGCCCGTATCGATCGAGTGCCTTTGTTGGCAGGAGGCTGTACTGGCTCAGCTCACGGCTTGGTGCCTTCGTCCCACCCTCCAATCCTCGACCAATTGCCGTGACCAGTGTTTTCCCGTTCACCTGCACTTGCTCTAGCTTCGGATTCAACTCAAGAGCACTTATCAGCGCATGATCGTGATGATTGCCCCACCAGTAGACTTTCCATAGTCTGTCATCGCACAGAAGATCTCTCTGTCGAACCAGCTTTCGATCCGCCTTCGACATAACGGCGGCAGACCGCTGTCGCGCAATGGCCGTCTTTTTCGCGGACCAGTACTCGACGAGGTGATCGTCGGGAACCTCCGCGGTCTTCTCAAAGACGACGGATGCAAACGGAGCGATGCCGCTCTCGAAATAGAGATCTCGAACGTGCATGAAGTTAACTACATGGTCAATGCGCGCCTGCCGCAGCCACGACTTCCTAAAATCGCGACTGAGTGGGTGCCCCTTGAAGAACACGCCCGTCGACACAAGGAGTCCGGCTACGCCGGTGTCGCAAAGCAAATCGAGCGTCCGGTGGATAAATGCCTGCGACAGCTCCTTATCGCCCACGGGAAGCTCACGCTTAAGGCACCACTCGAACGCCGCACGTGCTGCATCGCGGGCTGCCACTGGCGACTTCGCATCCGGCGAACCCCAAGGTGGATTGCCGACGACGACGGATGCACACGCACTGCCAAAACTCTGCCTTATAGTCACGTTGGGGATCTCCTCGATTTCGAACGCATTGGCCGCGACCAGAATGTTGAGGTGGTCTTTGTCGGCGTCGTTATGGTCCGGATCAAACTTGAGACACGGAAGCCGTTTATCTCGCCAGATGTCCGGTGGATCGACGTAATTCAGCAGCGCGAGATAGAGGCTAAAAGCCGCAATCCGGACTGCTTCGGGGTTAATCTCGATACCAGCGATCTGGTCGCGCAGAACGGACTTGAGTTCATCCAGCGAAAGCCGCTCACGTTTCTGGTGGCAGCGAAACCGAACGATCCGACGAAATGCTTCAACGAGGAAGATTCCCGATCCGCAAGCTGGATCGATAATACGCGGAGCTGTTTGAAGGCATTCTGGCGTGAGTACTTTCGAGAGAACGTGTTCGACAAGTGCGCTCGGAGTGTAGTGGACCCCGTGACCCGCTGAGCCAGTATCTCCTGCCTTGTAGAAGCTTTCGTAGATGCTGCTGATGAGATCGATTGGGATTACATCGAAGCTGTACGCGAAGAAGAACAGCCGTGGCTGATCGGAGATCCCGGCACCGCCGAGAAATTGTTGTAGCAGGTGTAAATGCCTCGGCGCGACGGAGTCCCGCTCTGCATCGCTGATCGGGAACATATCGCCGTTGAAATCGCCGGTGAGCTTCTCGAAAATTTTGTACGTCAGTGCCGTGTCCGACAGAATCCGCAAGTAGTATGACGTGCGTCCCTCAGGTTCTTCGAGGCCTGGAACCGGCTGTTCAAGCAGTTGTTCCCAATGGGCGTTTCCCGCAGCAACAGAAACGAAGTCTTCCTTCAGCAGGATGCGCCGGTCCTCGAGATACCGGATGAAAATTGATCGGCCGATGAGCGAGTGCGCGTGAACCACAGGTAGCGATTGAGGTTTCTTCTCCGCAATCAGCGCATCTCTCACGCGGTTAAGATCCTCAACAAGGGCTCGGTCCGCGCGCACATCATCAGCAAAGAGACTGTCGCCAGGAATACGTCCGCTTTCAACCAATGAGCGATGGTAAGACTGCAATTGAGCCTGAACGTCGCGAACCTGGCGCACGCAATTAAGCAGTCGCTGCTCGGCTTCCAAGGGCTCGTTCTTGCGTACGGGGGGACGTGTCAGATCGCATACAAGCAGTTCGCCCTGCGTCGCCAAGAAAAGCCGCCGCGGCCTCGCCATACACCAGATTCGGTTGAATGCCCGCCGGACGGACTCTCCGTCGGAACCACAGCGGGCGAATACGAGAATTGGATCGTCGCCGACGAAGAAAACTTTTTCGACGCCGGCAGCCTTCGCGAGTGAAAGCCATTGTCCCTTGTTCAGCCAGTCCGCGACATCGGCGGTTGGCTCATCGGACGCGTTCAGGAGGGAACCGCTTTTCAGGTCAAGGTATCCGTAGACTGCGGAGAGAAACTCCTGTGTTGCGTCATTTGGTTGGGCCATAGAGAGGCAACCTAGGGCTGTGGATTCAAATTCATTCCACCATCTCGGGTAGAGCTTCGAAGCGGCCCTTTGTGTCCCGAGCGGTTACCCATATTACCAGTATGAAGCGAAGCGGAACAGTCGCGATTATACCCCCAATTCGGGTAATGCGTCGCGTTCTACAGAAACGGCGACGAAGGCGAAAGCGGCATTCGAGGTGGCGCGGTTTGCCAGAGCAGGGCGACTTCGTCGGGCGTTAGGCCGTAGGCTTCGTTGACCACGTCGCTGATCTCTCGTTCGAGCGCCAGTGCTTCTGCGGCGAGGTTTCTGGCGGGTTCGATTGTTCGCTTGTGTTCGTCGCGCAAGCTCTTGAGCGCGGCGGCCGAAAGCGGGTTTCGTTTGCCGCGAAGCCGCTTCACTTCCGCAACGAAGGAGTCGGAATCCAGTTCGGTCGGCAATTGAAGCTTCTTGTTTGGTTTCTCGATCTCGTGCTCGACGTGCAGCCAGTCGAGAATGTCTCGGCGCGTCGCGTGTTGCTGTGCGGCAGCTTCAATTAGGCGGCCGACCTTGTTCGTGGCGGCTTCACGTTGTTCGTCTGTTGGCGGAGGGATTGGGAGGCCCTGGACGAAGTCCTTGATGAATCGCAATGCTTCATCCTTGCCATGCATTGCGTTCCGCCAGGAATACCACCAGCTAACCGGTGAGTTGGCGACTGCGAGAATCCAAAGGTCGTCGGACGGCAGAAAGTATGCGGTGTTGTTGCAAAGAGTTTGGTCCTTATCCAGGCCCCACTGAGACCGCCACGTTATTTCGGGATACACGATCTTCGGTTCGTCGAACTTATCCCAATACGCGCACGACCGCAGTTCCCACCAGAAGCGCCCTTGGTCTTGGCGTTTCTGCAAACGTTGTCGATAGCGACCGAGGTGATCGTGCATCGAGGGGAAAGTCTGCTGAAAGACATGTTCGGCTTCATCCCCGCAATGGGCCCACGGCCACGAGTGGTTCTCGCTCGACTTCAAGACAAACATCCACAGGCCGGCCCAATCGGCGTTCCAGCGACTGAAATCCTGGCCTCGGAGATACCGCCTGAGAAGCGTTGTGCATTTCGGATCGGCGGTGATCAGTGAATCTCGTGTGGGCGTGTCGACAAGGAAAGCTTCGTTGAAGCCCGTCTTGATACCGCTAAGCGGCTGCACTCCCGCGAACTCTGCGAGCGGAATCCCCTTGCTGCGAATCTTTGCCAACAGCTCGGTTACGCCTCGTGGCTCAAGCTGCCACGCATCTGGCCCGAGTTGCTCAAGCGGAAGTTCCACGCCTTCCGTCTCAATCTGGTGGCTCAAGTCATCGATGCGAAGCTGCTCGCGCGGGATCGAGCAGAGCCGGGCGGTTTTGGGTTTCGTGGATTCGTTCGGCTTACGGGCGACGATGATGGATGGGAACACGTCCGCGTCGGGGAAGATTTGCTTGGCGTGGACGAAGTCGACCACCGATTCGACCCAGGCGTGCTCGGCGAAGAAGCGGCGCAGCGGCTCGCCGTAGCCGGACTTCATCCATTTGTTGGTCACGATGAACGAGAGCAAACCGCCCGGCTTCAAGACGCGCAACCCCAGTTCGTAAAAGTAAACGTACAAGTCGGCCATGCCGTGGTAGGCTCGGTAGGCCGATTGCAAATACGGTTTGATCGCGCTGAGCCACTCTTGCCGGACGTAGGGCGGATTGGCGACGACGACGTCGAATCCGCCTTGGGAAAAGACTTCGGGGAACGTGGCTGGCCAGTCGAAGGCTTTGGGGTGAACCGACGGGTCCGAGACGACGCTGTTGCCGACGCGGATCGTGTGGTCCAGGCTGGTCAGCGCCTTGCCGCGCTGGGCCGTCTTGATCCACAGGCTCAGGCGGCAGATCTCGATCGCCTCTTCGTTCAGATCGACGCCGTACAGATTGTTTTCCAGAATCCGCTTGTCCAAGTCGAACAGCGAGCGATGCCCGCGCAGCTCTTGCAGCCGGTCGTTCGATTGCTGGTAGGTGGCATGCAACTGGTCGAAGGCTTCGATCAGAAACGCGCCGCTGCCGCACGCCGGGTCGAGGATGCGGATGCCGGCCAGTTCGTCTTGCCACGCTTCCCAAAACTTGACCAGCGCCGCGCGAGCGGGCGCTTTCAGCTTGTCCAGTTCGTAAACCGCCGGATCGGCCAGCGCGGTGCGAGCGGTGCCTTTGGATTTCTGCTCGTGCTGTCGGCGGAGTTGCTCGAAGCGATCCGCCAGCACGCCGCCCAGCGATTGCTCGATGATGTACCGCGTGATGAAAGCCGGCGTGTAGAACGCGCCTTCCTTCTTCCGCCGTGTCTTGTGCTTCTCCGCGCCGACTGGTTCGGTCAGACCGTCCAGTTCGTTGCGCAGTCGTTCCAGGTCGGTGATCGATTGCTCGAAGATGTGGCCCAGGATGTCCACGTCGATCAATCGTGGCTGCAAGCTTCCAGCTTGTAGTTCTGAGACAAGCTGGAAGCTTGTCGCCACGGCTTGCGACGGCGGGCGGTAATCGTATTCGCCCAGTTCGTGGAAGTAACCGCAGACTTGGTCCGAAACCAGCAAGCGGTCCAGCACCGGGTCGTCGGCGAACAGACCGCCGTTATAGGCGTGAATGCCCAGCGCCGCGTTGTCGCGGTTGACGGCCCCGAACAAGCCGCGGAAGTTGTCCCAAATCGGACGCGGATGGTACGGGTCGCGGTGCTGGTACGCCTTGCGAATCGTGTCGGTCGGCAGCAGGCCGCGGTCTTCGCAGAAGGCACAGAACAACACGCGGTCCAAGATCTGTTGCGTGCGGGACAGCACGTCGTGCCGCGAGACATCCGGGTTGTCGCGGCAGAGTTGCTCGAAGGCGTCCTGCCGCATGTCGACGTAGCGAATGTAAAACTGTTTGGTCAGCTCGCGGCCCACTTTGTCCGATTCGCGCAACAAGCTGACGAGATGGCACTCGCTGTCGGCCGGCACTACGCGCTCGGCGGCCAGCAAGAACACGAACCGTCGCAGCGCCGCTTCGTCATCA